>NZ_JBAWTG010000170.1:0-8167 GCF_037106235.1 Methylobacterium nigriterrae
GGCCGAGGTGAGCCGCTTCTTGGCAACCGTGCGTGCCGCATAAGCAGCCTGCAAGCCACTCTCACCCTCATCGTCGTTGAGCTACAACCCCGCCCTCATAGCGCCGGATTACCAAGGCCGGCCCCTACCCCAAGAACGCTCCGTCAACAAACAAGTCGGTGGGGCATGGCATCGAACCTCCGTCGGGGTCAGGATGCTCGAACAACGTGTGCTCGATCCGGACGAGTGCGTCGGGTCAGGATCACGCTCCGGCGGACACTGCGTCGGTCAAGGGAGCGCGGGAGAGGCTCTCGCAGTGGAAGGAGCAGGATCGCAGCGATAGGGGCGTCTGCTGTCGCCCGCGATGTAGATGAAGTGGCCACCTGACATCCTGCAACGCGCTTCGAAGCGTTGCACGGCCCAGTGTTCGGCCAGCGCGATGCTCAGCGGCATGGCTGTAAGTGCCAGGAGGAACCACCCCGTCAAACCGACAATCCACCAGTTCATCCTCGGCGGATCAGGCCGAGCCTGTCCTGGCCGTTCCGGCGGAACTGGAGCGAGGAAGGCGAGAGTGACGTAGAAGCAGTTGACCCAGCTCATCGACTGCCAGCCCCTCGAACGACTACAGGGCGGATACGCCCTGCGCCTTTGTGACAGAGCGTTGTTCACTCTCGCCCACGGGGCTCTCCGGGCCTTACGCGCCTGCGGCGTCTATCAGAACAGCATCAGGGCTTCTGGAGCGCCTCGTGGGGCGACATAGGCATCATGTTCTGATCCAGGTGATACATGACCCAGATCGAGCCGACCAACGTGATGACGACCAACGTCAGAGTGAAAGCCAGGGCCATGAAGGTCCAGCCGCCTTCCGACTTCGTATTCATGTGCAGGAAGTAGATCATGTGAACCACGATCTGCACCGCCGCGAAAGCCATGATGATGATGCTGGTCCAGAGCGTGTCCTGCAAAACATCGCCCATGACGAGCCAGAAGGGGATGGCCGTGAGGATGACCGACAGGACGAAGCCGGTCATGTAGCCTCGGAAACTGCCATGCGCCCCGCGGGGATGATGGGTCCCGTGTGCGGCCCCACCGTCCTGCGCCTTCTGGACGACGCTGGCCCCGCTCACCGTGCTCATCGCATGGCTCCCATCAGATACACGAAGGTGAAGACGCCGATCCAGACCACGTCGAGGAAGTGCCAGAACATCGACAGGCACATCAGCCGGCGCTGGTTCTCAGCGATCAGCCCGCGCTGGCGCACCTGCACCATCAGCACGACGAGCCAGAGAATGCCGAACGTGACGTGCAGGCCGTGCGTGCCGACCAGCGTGAAGAAGGCCGACAGGAACGCGCTGCGCTGGGGCGTGGCACCCTCGCGGATCAGGTGGGCGAACTCGTAGAGCTCGATCGAGAGAAAGCCCACGCCGAACAGGCCCGTCACCACCAGCCATCGGAGGGTGGTGTCGATTCGCTCCTTGTCCATCTCCAGCATGGCAAAGCCGTAGGTGATGGATGAGAGCAGCAGGAGGCTCGTGTTGACGGCGACGAGCCGCAGGTCGAACAATTCTGCCCCGGACGGACCCGCCGCGTAGTTTCGACCGAGCACGCCGTAGGTGGCGAACAGGATCGCGAAGATGAGGCTATCCCCCATCAGGTAGATCCAGAACCCGATCAGCGTGCCGCCGTCGCCGTGGGCGTGCGCCTCTCGCTCGTAGAAAACGGGCGCCGTGGCGCCGGGCGGGGCAGTCACCTCATGCATCGGCTCCGACCCCTCCCGTGAGCTGCGCCGTCCTCTCGCGCTCAAGCCGCAGAACGTCCTCGGCCGGGATGTAGAAGTCCCGGTTGTAGTTGAACGTGTGGATGACGGCCGTCGCGATGAGACCCGCGAAGGACAAGGCAGCCAGCCACCAGATGTACCAGACCATGGCGAAGCCGAGAACAGTGCTGAGGCCCGCCAGGATCACGCCGGCGCCGGTGTTCCTTGGCATGTGTATCGGGCGGAAATCCTCCAGGGGACGATCGTAGCCGCGCTTCTTCATGTCCCACCACGCGTCGAGGTCGTGGATAATGGGCGTGAAGGCGAAGTTGTAGGGCGGAGGCGGCGAGGCCGTGGACCATTCCAGCGTCCGGCCGCCCCAGGGGTCGCCCGTGAGGTCGCGCAGCCGCTCGCGCCGGAAATAGCTGACCACGAGCTGGACGAGCAATGCCAGGATCCCGGCCATGATGATGAAGACCCCGATTGCGGCGACCGTCAGGTAAGGCTGCACCGCCGGGTCGTCGAAATGCTGCGTCCGACGCGTCACGCCCATTAAGCCGAGAATGTAGAGCGGCGTGAACACGACCCAGAAGCCTGCCAGCCAGCACCAGAACGATACCTTCCCCCAGAAAGGATCGAGCGTGTAGCCGAACGCCTTCGGGAACCAGTACTGGAGGCCAGCCAGCACCCCGAATACTACGGCGCCGATGATGACGTTGTGAAAGTGGGCGACCAGGAACAGGCTGTTGTGTACGATGAAGTCGGCCGGCGGCACCGCGAGCAGAACGCCGGTCAACCCGCCGATCACGAAGGTTGGGATGAAGCCCATCACCCAGATGAATGGCACATCGAAGCGAATCTGTCCGCGATACATGGTGAAAAGCCAGTTGAAGACCTTCGCGCCCGTCGGAATCGAGATGATCATGCTCGCGATGCCGAAGAACGCGTTCACAGTGGGTCCGGCTCCCATCGTGAAGAAGTGATGCAGCCAAACAAGCCAGGACACGACGGCGATGACCATCGTGGCGTAGACCATCGACGTGTAGCCAAACAGTCGTTTACTGCAAAAGGTTGAGGTTACCTCCGAGTAGATGCCGAAGGCCGGCAAAACTAGAACGTATACCTCCGGATGACCCCAGATCCAGATGAGGTTCATGTACAGCATCGTGCTGCCGCCGAAGTCGTTCGTGAAAAAGTGCGTTCCCACATACCGGTCGAGCGACAGCAGCGCCAAGGTCGCCGTCAAGACCGGGAAGATCGTGACGATGAGGGCGTTGCTGGCAAGTGTCGTCCAGCAGAAAACGGGCATTTTCATCAAGCTCATGCCCGGCGCCCGCATCTTGGCGATGGTGGCGATCAAGTTGATGCCTGACAGCGTCGTTCCCACGCCCGCGATCTGCAAACCCCAGATGTAGTAGTCGACCCCGACACCGGGGCTGTACGCTGCCCCCGACAGCGGCGCGTAAGCTAGCCAAGTGGCTCGCGAGAACTCGCCGACGAACAAGGACAGCATGGTGAGAGCCGCGCCGCCTGCCGTCATCCAGAAGCTGAAGTTGTTGAGGAAGGGGAAGGCGACATCGCGGGCCCCGATCTGCAGTGGCATGACGTAGTTCATGAGGCCGGTCACGAACGGCATCGCCATGAAGAAGATCATGATCATGCCGTGCGCGGTGAAGACCTGATCGTAATGGTGCGGTGGCAGGTAGCCCTCCGACGCGCCGACGGAGAGTGCCTTCTGCGTGATCATCATGACCGCGTCGGCGAAGCCCCGCAGCAGCATGATGATGGCCAGCACGACGTACATGATGCCGATCTTCTTGTGATCGACGCTCGTGAACCATTCCTGCCAGAGGTAACCCCACTTCCCGTACCAGGTGACGGCACCCAGAAGTGCCGCCCCGCCCAGCGCCACGATGATGAAGGTCCCGAGTAGGATGGGCTCGTGGTAGGGGATCGCTTCAAGCGTCAGCCGTCCGAAGATGAGCTGCCTGAGGTCGAGGTTCGAGAACATGCGGGGACTCGCTCGGATCAGTGCTGGTGGCGGTCGGATGGCCGGTTGTTTAACTGAGCCGGCGCGGGCCCTCTGTCGGCACCCGGCAGGGCGTTGCCCTGTTCCTGATCAGGCTCGGTCTTGCGCTCGTTGACGCCGCCGCGGCTCAGGGGCTGGTCGCGGGGCATCATGCCCTCGGGCTGCACCGAGCCCTGAGGTGGACGGCCCGAGGCCGGGAAGGTAGCGGCCGGCGACTCGTCGCCACTCCTGGCACGGCGGGTGTCGTATTCTAGCCTCTCGCGGTTCGCTTCGCTTTCCTTGGCCGCTCCGCCCGTCCTATCGATGTGGTGCATCTCCGCCACGCACATCTGACCCGGCTCGACGCACATGCCGAGAACGGCGTCAAAGAGGCCGTTTTCGACCGTGCCGAAATACTGGACTGGGACCGCCTCGCTCGGCTTCTCGACCTTCAGGTAGGCTTCACGGTCTAGGCGCGTGCCAGACGCCTTGGTCTTCGCAACCCACGCGTCGAAGCCCTCTTGGGACAGGCTGCGGAACCCGAACGTCATCCGGGAGAACCCTGAGCCGCTGTAGTGCGCCGAGAGGCCCGCGAAGTCTCCTTCCTTGTTCATCACGGCATGAAGCTGTGTCTGCATGCCCGGCATGGCATAGACCATGCCGGCGAGCGCCGGCACGTGGAACGTGTTCCAGACCGAGGAGGAGGTGATCTTGAAGGTGATCGGTACGTTCGCCGGCGCCGCCATCTCATTGAGGCTCGCGACCCCGAGGTCCGGGTAGATGAACAGCCACTTCCAATCGAGGGCGACGACCTCGACCGTCAAGGGCTTCACGTCTGCCGGCACGGGTTTGTTGGGCGCGAGCCGCGTGAGCGGCCGGAACGGGTCGAGCGTATGCGTGCTGATCCAGGTCATGGCGCCGAGCGCGAGAATGATGAGCAGCGGCACCGTCCAGATGACGACCTCCAGCTGAGTCGAGTGATGCCAGTCAGGGTCGTAGGTCGCCTCCGCGTTCGTCGCGCGGTAGCGCCATGCGTACAAGAAGGTGAGCGCGATCACCGGCACGATGACGAGCAGCATCAGCACGGTCGCTGCGATGAGGAGGTTGCGCTGCTGAACCGCGACATCGCCGGCTGGACTCAACACGACCATGTTGCAGCCCGTGAGCAGCCCGGTGGCTGCGAGCGGCACCAGGCCGCGCAGGGCTCTGCGGGACCACGACCCGCGCGGGCGGCGGTCGGTGGGCGGGCGGGCGAGGGCCATGGCCAGGGCAGTCACTCGGTGATCCATCGCCATTTTGAGGAGCGCGGCGCGAACGGGTGGAGCGGACACGACGGTTTCCGCCCGGCTCAAACCTGACGGACTTCCGAGCGGGAAATGCCGAGCACCAGCAGGGTGGTGACCGCCCCCGACAGCAGATAGAGGCCGACGCAGGCGAGCCCGTAACGGGCCGATAGGAACAGGACGATCAGCGGCGCGAAGCCCGCACCGAGGAGCCAGGCGAGGTCGTTGGTGAGCGCGGCTCCGGTGTAGCGGTAGCGTTGTTCGAGGCGCGACGTCACCGCTCCGGACGACTGCCCGTAGGACAGGCCGAGCAGCGCGAAACCGGCATTGACGTAGATCGTCTGGCCGATCGCGCCTTCCTCGAAAAGCAGGGGCGCGATGATGCTGCCGACGGCGAAGACCGCGATCAGACCCGCCGCGATCAAAAGCAGCATACGGCGGCCGATCTGGTCGGCGATCAGACCCGAGGCCAGGATCGCGCCCGCGCAGATGAAGGCGCCGGAACACTGCACCATCAGGAACTCACCCGCCGAGCGGTGCGTGAACAGCGTGATCCAGCTGATCGGGAACACGGTCACGAGGTGGAAGAGCGCGAAGCTCGCCAGCGGTATCAGCGCGCCGATGACCAACTCGCGTGCGTGGTCTCGGATCAGCGGCAGGATGGGCGAAGGCTCGAGCCGCCCCAGTTCGAGAAGGCGCGCGAATTCGTCGGTCGCGACGAGCCGCAGCCGGGCGAACAGGGCCACGACGTTGATGGCGAAAGCGCAGAAGAAGGGATAGCGCCAACCCCAGTCCAGGAATTCGGGCTCGGACAGGTTCAGCAGTAAGAACGAGAACAGGGTCCCCGCCACGATGAAGCCGAACGGCGCGCCGAGTTGCGGAAGGGCGGCGTAGAAGCCGCGTCGCTCGATCGGCGCGTTGAGCGCGAGGAGGGAAGCAAGCCCGTCCCATGCGCCGCCGAGCGCCAATCCCTGCCCGACCCGTAGGACGCCCAGAAGGTACAGCGACCAGGCGCCGATCTGCGCGTAGCCAGGCAGGAACGAGATCGCCATGGTGGAGAAGCCGAGCAGGAACATTGCGATCGTCAGCTTGACTCCACGGCCGTGCCGGCGGTCGACTGCCGTGAAGATGATCGAGCCGATCGGTCGAGCGATGAAAGCCAGCGAGAACATGGCGAAGGCGTAGAGTGTCGCCGTCAACGGCTCGGCGAAGGGAAAGAACACTTTCGGGAACACGACCACGGAGGCGATGGCGAATACGAAGAAGTCGAAGTACTCTGCCGCCCGACCGATGATGACGCCGATCGCGATTTCACTCGGCGCAACTCTGTGGTCGGTGGACGCTAGGCGGGCGTCGCGCTCAAGCGGTGTGGAGGAGGGTGGACGCCCTTGAACCTGATCCATCGCCATTCTGGTGATCACCTAGAACGAGAACAGTCCGGGCCGAGGATAGAAAGCCATCTCAAAGGCTGAGGCAAGCAGGAAAGTCGCACCGAGCCCGGAGGGCCGCGGCAGTAAACGCCAAGCTTGCCCTCCGCCACGATGCCGTGTCCGGTCTCGAACGCGAACAAAATGACAGATGCCGCGATCGGACGGCTTTCCAATACCCTGACGGGCGCGCGTGGCATCGACATAATGGCTCTGGAGCTGCCGATCGGGTCAATTCGGCGGGCTCGCTTGGCCCCATATTCTGCGGCGCTCGGTCAGTGCTCTGGCCTAACCGCCTTCGAAGGCTAAATTCTGAAGACGCAGGGCCGATTCGGGAGTGCTGATGTACGCCGAGGGAGGATGGAAACCGTCCTGGGAGCCGCCCCGCAGGCGCCGACTGGCGAAGCGCCAAGAGCGGGTATTCCTGTGGCTCATTGTCGTGAACATGCTGCTCTTGTTGGTCGCACCGGTCGGCGGCGCGACGATCATTCAAGCTGTCCTCGCGGCGCTGAGGCTCGGTTAGAATCCGGGGCGCATCAGTTTCATCGCGGTAAGGGTGTCTATCCAATCACTGCCATCTGAATGGTCCGGCCACCGAGATCTGCTTAGGAGCATCCAAGCGGATGTTTGAATGGCCGTTTTGGGCGCAGTGCTTCCGGGACAGCGGCGCGACAATCGTCCTGTTTTCGAAGACGGCACAGGCTGGCCTCCACGGCGAGGTCGAGTCGCAAGCAGTCCTTGGAAGCGAGCACCAAGCGTCAGGTTTTGGCCAATCTCACGTTCAACCTTCTCGAAGTCCCGTCCACGGGAAAGCCCGTTCCCTCGAGGAGGGCGAGAGGCGGTTGAACCGATCGCGGATCTCAACGAGACGCTGGCGGAGCTTGTCGGTCGGCGTGATCAGCGAGATTGCAGCATAGACCCTGTGTCGGCAGCCCGAGCGCAGTCACAGGCACGCCACCGCCTCGTCGGCGAGCTCGGCCTTCGGCAGCAGACGTCAGCCCACCACAACGGTATCGGCGGCAAGGAGCCATGTGCCCTGCATGTCCTCACGCTTCCGCGCCGCTTCGCGCACCGACACCAGTTTCGACTTGGTAAGCCGGCGGGCCAACTCGCGTGGCGCCTCGAACCTGCGGGGCGTCTCGTCGACCCCGATCAGGAGCAGGGCTGCCGGCTCGATGCCGATTACGGACGTGGGGCCGGACATCTATCCTGACGCAACCATCATTGCAGCGTCTCGACGGCGATCCCGATCAGAGACGAGAAGCCGTAGTAATCATCAACGACCGCGATGGTCGACAAGAGGAGGCCCAAGGCGCCGACATACAGAACCAGGAACAGGTCTCGATGCTCGCTCCTGGCGAGAGCCAATCCGGCGAACGGGATGCTCTGGAGCGCGAGAGCGGCAGCAACATTCATGGCCGACCTTGATCGCTTTCGCGGTTGGACGTGGCCCGTTGAGGAGGTCACGCGTGGTGGGCGTCGAATTTTCCGCGAGTGTGGTCTTCTACGGACGGAGGTGAGTGCTTTGGAGCAGGGCGAGCCTCCTGGATCCGGGAGGCTCAAGAGCTTGGTTTACGCCAGCTTGACCGACTGGCTGTTCGGCACCGCCGCTGTACCGTCCTCAGCGAGATAGCGCGTGCGCATCGGCTTGAGCACGAACAGCGCGAGGAAGGCGGCCGTCGCGTTCAGCCCGATCACGATCGCAAACACCGCC
>NZ_JBAWTG010000171.1:0-7907 GCF_037106235.1 Methylobacterium nigriterrae
ACAGCGCCTCCACTCAGCCCTCGGGTACCGTACGCCTGAGCAGGCCGAGCAGCGCTGGGCAACGTAACCTCCGTGTCCACAAAAACGGGGGAGGATCAATCCCGCGCGCAAGACTCACCGAGCTGATTGAGACGCATCCCGGCATTGACCGCGCGATGCGCTGGCTCACCCTGATGGAGCTGAGCCGAGCCCGCGAGTGGCTGGTGAACGACAGCCGGCCAGCGGACAGGCGCTTGGCCCACCATTTCTGCGAGTTGCTGGTCTGCCTTCAGGCGGTAGGCCTCGCGGGCGAGAACAGCTTCGAGCTGGCGATCTCGCAGACGGATCTGGCGGATGCGCTCGGCATCTCGCTGATCCACATCAACCGCGTGCTGCAGGCGTTACGGGCGGGCGATCTGATCGTCTGGAGCAAGTCCGTGCTGACCATCCCCGACGTGCCGCGGCTGAAAGCCTTCGCGGAGTTCGATCCGGGATACCTGGACCTGCGCGCTGCCAGAGCCGCCTAGTCAGTGAGCGCGCCGCGCCTCGTGCCCCGCACCAGTCGAGCGCTTCGATCCATAACGCTCAATCCGTAAGCGTCGTGGTGCGCACCTCTGGCTCATCTCGAAATGTCTGCTGAGGCACACCTGTGAGACAATTGCGGGGTGCAGCCGACGCCTTCCGGGTAGGCGGGCGTAGCGTTTGCATTGGGAAGCATCGTAAATCGCTGAAGAAGGATGCTCGCATGCGCTTCGCCCTCGGTTGCAGCCTGGGCTACAAGGTCAAGGCGCCCACGACCTTCATCTTCAACGTGGAGGTCGCCAAGCTGAAGAGCTTGGAGGTGGTCAGCGAGGTGCTGACCCTTGCGCCCGATCTCAAGCGCGAGGTCTACGTCGCCCCCGACTTCCGGAACCGCTATCTGGGAGTGAACGTCGCTCCCGGTCCGTTTTCGCTGGAATACACTGCCGAAGTCGAGCTGACCGTCCACCGTGCCGATCCGGCAACCATCAGCGAAACGCCGGTTGCCGAGTTGCCCCTCGACATCCTGCCCTTCCTGCTGCCGAGCCGTTTCGTCTCCTCCGACCGGCTCACGCCCTTCGCGCAGGCCGAGTTCGGTGGCCTCGCCAAGGGCCACCAGCGGGTGAGCGCCATCTGCAACTGGATCCATGACAACCTCGCCTACCAGCCGGGATCGAGCGACGAGCAGACCACGGCCGACGAGTCGCTCCTGCGCCGCGCCGGCGTCTGCCGCGACTTCGCGCATCTCGGCACCGCCTTCTGCCGGGCGCTCGGCATCCCGGCCCGGTTCGTCTCCTGCTACGCCTACGGCCTCGTGCCATGCGACTTCCACGCGGTGTTCGAGGCCTATCTCGACGGGCGCTGGTGGGTGTTCGACGCGACGCGCCAAGCCAATCTCGACGGGCTTGTGCGCATCGGCGTCGGCCGAGACGCGGCCGAGATCGCCTTCTCGACCCCCTATGGCGAGATGGAGCCGACGAATATGGAGATCCGCATTGAACGTGCCGATGGCGGCCCTGAGCCAACTGAGCGCACGATTGACGCTATCTCGACGGAGGAGCCGGCCCCCCATGCCGGCGCTGCTTAGACAAGCTGCCCGTCCACTTCCGGCGTCTGGGGCCGTGCGCGCGATCCCGATGGCCCACTGGCCACGATACGCCACCTCATAGCTCGCGGCGTCGAATGAACTTCGGCTGCCGCTGAGCTTACTCAGTCACCCCCCTCTCTACCTTCACCCTCCCTACCTTCCTCGGCTTTCTGCGCGTCCAAGTGTCCGAGCGGGATCGTCAGGGGTGTCCCGGCTCTCTCGACCACATGCCGTCGCCCGTCGCGGGTCTCGATCACCACCTCATCCGCGTCCCTGAGGAGGGAGGGCTCACCAAAACGGTAGTCGAACAGCCAGAGCGGATCGCGCCCTGAGCCGGACTTCAGGTCCTTGCTCTCGCGGAAGATGACGCGCAGCCGCAACTGGCCGGCGTCCCTGGCTTGGAGCAGGGCCCTCTGCGTGGCTGACGTCTCCCAGTAGCTCGCCTGCAGGAAGTCGTCAGACGTGACCTCGCGCCAGGGCGGCAGCTCGCTCATATCCTCTGCGGCTGGGCCAGCAGGATGGCCGTTGCCACCGTTGCTCGTTTGGCTCGGGATGAGGCGAGCGCGCTTCCCATCATGGCTCGGGCCAGCGGGTAGGCCTGGATGGCCGCTGCAACGTCAACAACGAGGCCGAGCACCAGCGTGTAAGTGCGCAGGCCCGGGCCGGCGAGGTAGGTCTCAGCGAGGCTGGTGACCGCCTCTGGTTTCACGGTCCCGGCCTCAAGCAGCTCAAGAACCGACGGAGTGGACGAGAGGGCCGCAGACATCATTTCCGCCGATGGTTGAGACCGTACGGATACGAGAGCGGCTAAGCCGTGCCAATCCCGGTGCCGCCCGGCTCGCGGACGAAGGCTACGCCCTGCGGTACCCGTGCAACAGTCTCGGTTGGCAGAGCGAGTTGCAGCTGGGTCTCACGCCTTCCGAGTTCAGTCGGCGTCACCGGCATAGCTGGCCATCATCTGCATCAGACGCAGCAAAGGCCAGCGATACGGGAGCACGAGGCCGCCGCGGTGCCGGGTCGAGCCCTTGGTGAGGGGCCAAAACGGGCTCGGCGCGTCGAGGCGGAGCCAAGCTGCCGGTACTTTGCGCGCCAGCACGTCGCGCGAGGCCACGCGGAGTTCGCATAACGTGCGCGACTTCCTTCGCGTGAGCGCCTTTATGGAGCGGGATCACCGACTGCGGCATCGTCAGATGAGGAGGTACGCGCCGGGCCGGTGACTGCCACCCCGAGGATTGCGCGTGGGGCGCACGGTGATGCTCAGCCCAGCGGGGTGGGCCGGCAAGCGCAAAGAACGGGCAGGGTCTCGCGCGCGAGGTGGGGCCAGGTCCGGGTTCCATAAAATCTGTTCCGCGCAGCCGTTTCCCGTCGCGTAAGGGCCAGTATGGAAACGAGCGCTTCGCGATGCCGCCGGCCTTAGAGGCAGGGTCACCGGCCGCCACCACGCTTTTATAGGGAAGCTTTGCCGCGTGCGGCTCGGTGCCTGCCACCCTGGTCGCGCCAGGGCGCAGGACGAGGCTGCACCCCACGGCCGGCGCCTGCAAGCGTAAAGATCGAACGCGAGGCCGCTGCATTCGCATAACGCGCGCTTCCCTTCGCGTAAGCGCGTTTATGGAACCGAAAATCGGCCCTCCACGGGGTCTCGTGCGCACCTCGAAAGGACGCCACTCGTTGCGGTTACGACCGAAACAAGCACCGAGTGAGAGCAGTGCCTGAGTTTGCCGACCCCGAGAGCGTTGACGCCATCGCATATCGCCTGCGCATCCCCCGTGAGGCAATGCAGATGACGCAGCCTGTGGTTCTTAATATCCAACAGCAGTTCGGGACTGAGGATCGGCTTCTCCAGGCACGGTCAATGGCGAAAGAGAGCGTTCCGGCCATGCTCTTAAGAGATTGGCGGCCGAGGTCTCCTCAGGCCGCCAAAGTCACGTCCCGTGTCGCTCAGATGAAATGGAAGTCACTGGCGTGGAGATCGGCGAGTGCTACACTCTTGAGCGTGACGATATCCCCTGAACTGTAGGTGATTACCGTATTAGTCCCGATCTGACTGGCGTGTGACTGCACCGCGGCAAAGTCGGCAAACAGCGTATGGTCGAACTGCACTACGTCAGTGTTGGGTAGGAAGTCAGTAACGGTTTCCTTGCCGAAGCTCGGGTTGAACACGAACGTGTCGTGCCCCCCGTTCCCCGTCAGCGTGTCGTTAGGTCGGCCGATCAGCACATCATCACCGCTGCCGCCGATTAGCGCCTTGTTGGCGGCTGGCGTGTACAGCGCCACTCCCGTCGAGATACCGTGATGGCCGGCCGCATCGGACGTCACAGTGTAGCTATGAATTACGCTGCCGGGCGCCCCAGTCGTCAAGCTCCAGCTTCCATTCGCATCGGCCACCGTCTGACCGATTTGCGGGTTGCCTGCCTGACTGCCGTCGAACAGCGAGACGGTGCTGTTCGCCTCCGCGGTCCCGGTGACCAGCGTCTTGCCCGCAGTGGGATCGACCACGACGTTGACCACCTTTGGCGACGTGCTTACCGGGCTCCCAAGCGTCGCAATGAAGGCGTGCTGGAAGCCGATGCTGTCCTGGGCCCACCCGGCAACTTGTCCAGCATCATTGACGCTCGACGCCGTAGTGAAAGTAAGCCCTGGGACATCGAGTGTGGTATAAGTTCCACCGCTATAAATGAATCCATGTTGAGCAAAGTTACTGTCGGAGTAGTATCCGACTATCTGTCCGGAATTGTTGATGTCTTGGACGACAGTGCCGATTCCGTTGGGAACATCAATAGGCGTAAAATTGCCAGAGCTGTATAAGAATCCATGATCAACTTGATTACTATCTCTGTAATATCCAACGATTTGTCCTGACTCGTTAATATCAAGCAATAACGTTCCAGATGCATTTGGCGCATCGATGCTAGTGTAATTGCCGGAGCTGTACAGGAATCCATGCGCGATAGAGCCACTACCATAGCTATAGCCGACGATTTGCCCTGCGTCGTTGATGCCGAGAGCAGCAGTCCGTGCAGCACCTGGGACATCCACCGCGGTGAAATTACCAGCACTGTACAGAAATCCATGCAGAATATTGGCGTTACTGTCTAAATCATACCCAACGACTTGCCCAGAATTATTTATATCTGTACCCTCACTCCCAAGACCTCCAGTATGGTTGAGGCTTATGAAGCTGCCGGAGCTGTATAGGAATCCGTATATATTGCTGCCCGTAGCTCCTTGACCAAACCCTACAACCTGTCCCGAATTATTGATGCTGAAGGGGAAGGTGAAGGCAGAATTTGGAGCATCGAAGACAGTGTAATTGCCGGCACTGTACACAAACCCATGATTGAAGCCATTGCTGTCGCTGTCGTACCCAACGACTTGCGCGGAGTTGTTGATACCGGCGGCGAATGTCTGAGTCGCGCCTGGTATTTCGAGGGTAATATAGGTGTACGTTGCCATGTGAGCCTCCATTACAGTTATATTACTGTCAAGTCAGGCCTTGTTCTGCATCATCAGCAAGGGTTCAAGTCCCTGCACAGCGAACAATACATGCGCACAACTCTGGCCGCCCGCGCGCCATCGACTGCAACATAACTCTTGAGCTACAGGTGTGTAGCTTACATTTTTCTTGTCGTACTAAATTTAGACGTCAAAGGCTAGGCGCAAAGCTAGACAGCAATGCATTTCTTATAAACAAATATAAATTTTGCTTCGAAAGATTATATAGTTTATCATAATAGCACAAGTCACAGATATTTAATAGTACGGTAGAGAACGGTGCATTCCCATTCATGATCGGGGCGTAGAGACCCGCTGAGCAAATCAAAGTTGGGCCTGTTGCAAATTTCTAAAGTTTACGCCTCGTTAGGCATAAGGGCTGGCTTCGGTGTCTCCGATCCCGGCGGCGCTCTTGATCCTTAGAGCCATCGCCGAGCGGCTGAAGCGGCAGGGCCCGTCGTCAGGCTACGCTCGGTGAGATCGGCGGAGAGAAGATCCCTCACAGGACCGGCCGGATGAGGTAGCCGGCTCCGGCGGAGTAAAATTCCGTCGCCCTCGTATCGTTCGGCTTTGAGGTCAGCAGCCGGACGGGTGGGATGAAGCCTGTGGATCTGTACGCGCGGGTTCGCCACGCATGCCGCATTGAGAGGCTGAGCCAGCGCGAGACTGCGCGGCGCTTCGGCATTGATCCCAAGACCGTGCGCAAGATGCTGAGCTTCTCGGTGCCGCCTGGCTACCGGCGCTCCAAACCGCCATCGCGCCCCAAGCTGGGTCCAGTCACGCCGATCATCGATCAGATCCTGGCGACGGATCGGGCGTCACCTTCGAAGCAGCGGCACACGGCCAAGCGGATTTATGAGCGTCTGCGCGACGAGCACGGCTTCACGAGCAGCTACACGATCGTGAAGGACTATGTGCGCGAGCAACGCGCCCGGACCCAGGAGGTGTTTGTCCCGCTCGCCCATCCCCCCGGCCAGGCTCAGGCCGACTTCGGCGAGGCGGTCGCGGTGATTGGGGGCGTGCGTCAGGTCATTCACATCTTCTGCCTGGACCTGCCGCACTCGGATGCCTGCTTCCTCAAAGCCTATCCGGCCGAGCGCAGCGAAGCCTTTCTCGACGGACACACGTCGGCCTTCGCCTACCTCGGCGGGGTGCCGATCTCGATCCTGTATGACAACACCAAATTGGCGGTGGTCCGGATCCTGGGCGACGGCCGCCGCGAGCGCACGCGCAGCTTTGCCGAACTGCAATCGCATTACCTGTTCCTCGATCGCTTCGGTCGACCTGGCAAGGGCAACGACAAGGGCAAGGTTGAGGGCTTGGTTGGCTATGCCCGACGCAACTTCCTCGTGCCCATCCCGGAGGTTGCGAGCTTTGCCGCGCTGAACCTCTCTCTCGAGCAGCGCTGTCTGGCGCGGCTGGATGACCGGCTGCGAGGGCACGCTGAGAGTATCGGTGAGCGACTGGAGCGCGATCTGGAGGCTCTGCAAGCCCTGCCAGGAGCCCCCTATGACGCCTGCGATCGCAGGCCTGCGCGCGTCTCCTCACTGTCGCTCGTGCGCTACGACCGCAACGACTACTCGGTGCCGACGGCCTATGGCCATCGGCCTGTGCTGGTGCGCGGCTTTGTCGAAGAGGTCGTGATCGCCTGCGGGACGGAGATCATCGCCCGCCACCCACGCTCCTACGAGCGCGAGGACTTCATCTTCGATCCCCTGCATTACCTGGCACTGATCGAGCACAAGATCGGGGCGCTGGATCAAGCCAGGCCGTTGCAGGGCTGGGCGCTGCCCGACGAGTTCGGGACGCTGCGCCGCCTGCTGGAAGCCCGAATGGGCAAGGGCGGCAAGCGGGAATACGTCCAAGTCTTGCGCCTGATGGAGACCTTCCGGCTCGAGGACGTCCACGCGGCTGTGCGGGAGGCGCTCAGGCTGGGGGCGATCGGCTTCGATGCCGTCAAGCACCTGGTGCTGTGCCGCCTCGAGCACCGCCCAGCGAAGCTCGACCTGACGGTCTATCCCTATCTGCCTCGTGTTGCGGTCGCGACCACCTCGGCGAAAGCCTACCTGGTGCTGCTGGGGGAGGCCTGGCCATGAGTGAGGTTCCCCAGGTCCTCTTGGGGCATCATCTCAAGGCGCTGAAGCTGCCAACCTTCTTGCGCGAGTACGACAAGCTGGCTCGGCAGTGTGCCGCCGAGGGCGTCGATCACACGGGTTATCTGTTGCGGTTGAGCGAACTGGAACTGCTGGAGCGCGAGCGGCGGATGATCGAGCGGCGCATTCGCCAGGCCCGCTTTCCAGCCGTGAAGAGCCTGGACAGCTTCGACTTCGGGGTGATGCCGTCCTTGAACAAGATGTTGGTTCTGGAGCTGTCCCGCTGCAGCTACATTGAGCGACGCGAGAACGTCATTGCACTTGGCAACAGTGGCACGGGCAAAACCCACATTGCCCTTGGGCTCGGTTTGGCAGCCTGCCAGAAAGGTCTGGCCGTCGGCTTCACGACCGCGGCGGCACTGGTCCATGAACTTTTGGAGGCGCGCGACGAGCGGCGTTTGCTCCGCCTGAAGCGACAGCTGGCCGGCTACAAGCTGCTGATTGTCGACGAGTTGGGCTATGTGCCGCTGTCGCCGTCCGGGGCAGAGCTTCTGTTTGAGGTCTTCAGCCAGCGCTACGAGCGCGGATCAATGATCGTCACGAGCAACTTGCCGTTTGACGAGTGGACGGCCGTGTTCGGCTCGGAGCGCCTGACCGGGGCGCTTCTGGATCGTCTGACCCACCACGTGCACCTGCTTGAGATGAACGGGGAAAGCTACCGGCTCCGCACCAGTAAG
>NZ_JBAWTG010000172.1:0-7856 GCF_037106235.1 Methylobacterium nigriterrae
ACAGCGCCTCCACTCAGCCCTCGGGTACCGTACGCCTGAGCAGGCCGAGCAGCGCTGGGCAACGTAACCTCCGTGTCCACAAAAACGGGGGAGGATCAACCCACATCCGCGGCGCGCCCCGCCATCCGCAGACGCAGGGCAAGATCGAGCGCTGGCACCAGACGCTCAAGAACCGCATCCTGCTCGAACACGCCTACCTGCCCGGCGAGTTGGAGGCGCGGGTTGCCGCCTTTGTCGAGCATTACAACCACGTCCGAGCCCACGAGAGCCTGGGCAATCTCACCCCCGCTGACGTCTATCTCGGCCGCGGCGAGGCCATCCTGCGCGAGCGGGCGCAGATCAAGCGCCAGACCCTCATGGATCGCCGCTTGCGCCACCACGCGCGGGCTGCCTAACTTCCCACCCCAGATGGACCAGAGCCTCCGTTCCTGAACGCTGCGAACCGTCTCAAATCATCTGACGACGGACACCCCGTTGCATTTAGTAGTTAACCGGTCTATTATTAAATCATGACGCTCGAATCGACCCTGCACGCCCTGCCTCGCAGACGAGGCCGTCCACCTCGGGTCGAGCCTGGCTACGGCACGTCTCGAGAAGCCCTGATCCGCGCTGGCGTCGCGGCATTGTCGGAAAAGGGATATTCGGCCACGGGTCTCGAAGAGGTCCTGCGTAGCGCAGGCGTGCCGAAGGGCTCATTCTACCATTATTTCGCGAGCAAGGACGCCTTCGGTGCCGAACTGATCGGCACCTACGCGGATTACTTCGCGCGCAAGCTCGACCGCTGGCTGCTCGACGAGGCCACGGCGCCCCTGCAGCGGATCAGGAACTTCGTCGCCGATGCGCGTGCTGGCATGGAGCGGTTCGAGTTCCGGCGCGGCTGCGTCGTCGGCAATCTTGGCCAGGAGATGAGCGCTCTGCCGGAGGCCTTCCGGGAGCGGCTGCGCGGCGTCCTCCTCGATTGGCAGGCGCGGACTGAACGCTGCCTCAGAGAGGCGCAGGCCGCCGGGGAGATCGCGGCGGAGGTCGATTGTGAGGCGCTCGCGGCCTTCTTCTGGATCGGCTGGGAGGGTGCCGTCCTGCGCGCCAAGCTCGAGCGAAGCCCCGACCCCCTCGACCTTTTCGCCAACCACTTTCTGGCCTGTCTGGCGCGCTGAGCGCCGTCCTCGGAGTGAACCGCATGTTCAAAGCGATCCTGATTGAGAAGGATGAGGCCGGGTACCGCGCCGCCCTGCACGACATCGACGAGGTGCAGTTGCCCGAGGGCGACGTCACCGTCGAGGTCGCCTACTCGACACTGAACTACAAGGATGGGCTCGCGATCACCGACAAAGGACCGGTGGTGCGCAAGTTCCCGATGGTGCCGGGCATCGACATCGCCGGCGTCGTGCGCGAGTCCCGGCACCCCGACTATCGTGCTGGAGATCGCGTCATCCTCAACGGCTGGGGCGTCGGCGAGACCCACTGGGGCGGCCTGGCTCAGATTGCGCGTCTCAAGGGCGACTGGCTGGTCCCGCTGCCCGACGCGCTCACCCCCCGCCAGGCCATGGCGATCGGCACCGCCGGCTACACTGCCATGCTCTGCGTCATGGCCCTCGAACGCCACGGGGTCAGCCCGGACAAGGGCGAGATCGTCGTCACCGGAGCGGCCGGCGGTGTCGGAAGCACGGCCGTCGCTCTCCTGTCGGGTCTCGGCTATACCGTCGTGGCGGTCAGCGGACGCCCAGAGGAAACCGACTACCTGCGCGTTCTTGGCGCGGCCGAGATCCTCGATCGGGCCACGTTCTCGGAGCCGGGCAAGCCGCTGGCCCGGGAGCGCTGGGCCGGTGCCGTCGACGTGGTCGGCAGCCACACCCTCGCGAACGTCTGTGCTGCCGCGAAGTACCGCGGTGTCGTCACGGCCTGCGGCCTGGCGCAGGGCATGGACCTGCCAGCGTCTGTCGCCCCCTTCATCCTGCGCGGCGTCAGCCTGATCGGGATCGATAGCGTGATGTGCCCGCGGCCTGAGCGGCTGGAGGCCTGGAGCCGGCTGGTGCGTGACCTTGATCCGGCCAAGCTCGAGGCGATCACGAACGAGATCGGCCTGACGGACGTCGTTGCCACGGCCGAGCGGCTCATGGCGGGCCGTGTGCGCGGCCGCGTGATCGTCGACGTCAACCGGTAGGCGATCTTGGCCGAAGCGCAGTAGCGCCAATTCAGATCAGCAAAAATACAAGACGGGTCAGACCGAAATGATCTAATTTTTTAAAAAATCCGCGATTGAGCCGACAAATCATAAGCAAGGCCGATCACAACACCGGAGGAACGACCATGAAGAGTGTGTTTGCGCTCGCGATGCTGCTTGGCGGATTGACCGCCGCCGATGCAGATCCGCTTCCGACCTTTCGGATCGGCGTGCTGAACGACCAGTCCGGCCTCTATGCCGACATCGCCGGCCCCGGTTCCGTCGAGGCCGCGCGTATGGCCATCGAAGACTTCAAGCCCGAAGCGAAAGGCTTCCGGGTCGAAGTTCTCTCGGCCGACCACCAGAACAAGCCCGATATCGGCGCGGCCATTGCCCGGCGCTGGTTCGACGTCGACCGTGTCGACGCCATCGTCGACGTGCCGACCTCGTCCGTCGCGCTCGCTGTGTCGAACATCGCCAGCGAGAAGGACAGAGCCTTCCTTATTGCCAGCGCCGGCAGCTCGGACCTGACCGGCAAGAACTGCACGCGCACGAACGTGCACTGGACCTACGACACCTGGGCGCTCGGTAACAGCACGGCCCGCGCGGTGATCAAGCAGGGCGGCAAGTCCTGGTACTTCCTCACCACAGACTACGCGTTCGGCCACGCCCTGGAGCGCGATGCCACCGAGGCCGTAACGAAGGCCGGCGGCAAGTCCCTCGGGCACGTCCTCGCTCCATTCCAGAGCACCGACTTCTCCTCCTACCTGCTGCAGGCCCAGGGCAGCGGCGCGCAGGTCCTCGCGCTCGCCAATTCCGGCGGCGACACCATCAACGCCATCAAGCAAGCCTCGGAGTTTGGCCTGACTGAGGGCGGCCAGAAGCTTGTTGCGCTCCTGGCCTTCATTTCAGACATCCACTCGCTTGGCCTGAAGGTCGCCCACGGCCTGACTCTGACCGAGGCGTTCTACTGGGATCTCAACGATGGCACCCGCGCTTTCGCGAAGCGGTTCGCGGCTCGTAACGGTGGCCGCTACCCGACGATGAACCAGGCGGGCACCTACGCCTCGATGCTCCACTGGATGAAGGCCATCGCCGCCATAGACAAGGACAAGGCGCATCGCGGCACCGAGATCGTTGCGCAGATGAAGGCGATGCCGACCGACGATCCGCTGTTCGGACGCGGCTCGATCCGCGCCGACGGCCGCACCATTCACGACCTCTATCTCTTCCAGGTGAAGAGCCCGGCGGAGTCGAAGGGGGCGTACGACTACTACACGCTCGTCGACACAATCCCCGGCGACCAAGCGTTCCGGCCGGTGACCGACGGCGGTTGCCCCCTCGTGGCCCACGCAGCCGCGAAGTGAGGCGATCCTGCCATGGCCCCCCGTGACGTTGGCGCAGGCGAATCCGTTGCCGCCAAACGGTTCGCGATCGCGCTGCTGCTGCTCAGCGAGATCGCCGCCATGGCGACGTGGTTCGCGACCACGGCCTCCGTGGGCGCAATCCGCACGCAGTGGTCGCTGAGCCCCTTCCAAGAGGCTCTGCTGACCAACAGCGTGCAGGCCGGCTTCGTCGCTGGCACTCTGGTCAGCGCGCTGCTCGGGCTGGCCGACCGGTTCGATCTGCGCGGGCTGTTCTGCGGGTCGGCCGCCACGGCGGGCTTTGCCAACCTCCTGATGCTGGCCTTTGAGCCGACCTCGGCCGGGGTGCCGCTGCTGAGGTTCGTCACAGGGGCCTGCATGGCCGGTGTCTACCCCGTCGGCATGAAGATCGCCGCGACCTGGGCCGTGGGCGATCTGGGGCTGCTGATCGGCCTGCTGGTGGGAGCCCTTACCCTCGGATCGGCCCTGCCGCACCTCGTCGCCGCCTTCGGGCAGCTCGACTGGCACCTGCCCGTGCTCGGAGCGGCTCTGGGTGCATTTCTAGCGGCTGTCCTGGTCCGCTTCGTGCGCCTCGGTCCGGCGACGACGGAGGTGCCGCCCCTGAGCCTGAAGAACGCTCTGGAAGCTTGGCGCAATCGCGGCGTGCGCCTCGCCAATCTCGGCTATCTCGGTCACATGTGGGAACTCTACGCCATGTGGGCCTGGATCGGGGCCTTCATGACGGCGAGCTTCCGCGAGCAGTACGGGGACGCGCCGCCGTTCCCGCCGGAACTCGCCGCCTTCTGCATCGTCGCGGCGGGCGCGTTCGGAGCCATGCTCGGCGGCTGGGCGGCGGACCGGTTTGGACGAACCTTGGTCACCGGCGCCTCGATGCTCGCCAGCGGCTGCTGCGCGGTTGGGATCGGCTTCCTGTTCGGTGGACCGGCCTGGGCGGTGCTGTCGGTAGGCGTCCTCTGGGGCGTCGCTGTCATCGCGGACTCGGCGCAGTTCTCGGCGGCCGTGAGCGAGCTCAGCGACCGGCGCCTCGTCGGCACCATGCTGACTATCCAGACTTGCATCGGCTTCCTGCTGACGCTTGTCAGCATCCAGCTCATCGCCTTCGCTGGTACCTACCTCGGATGGCGTTTCGCTTTCGCCCTGCTCGCCGTGGGACCGTTCTTCGGGCTGGTCTCGATGCTGCGGCTGCGGCGCCTGCCCGAGGCCAAGCGCTTGGCCGGAGGACGTCGGTGACAGAGAGGAAGAGGCAAGCCGTGGCCTTCACGACCATCACATACGAGACAATTGGGGCAGTCGCCCGGATCACGATGAACCGTCCGGAGCGCACCAACGCGATCAGCGCGACAATGCTCACCGAACTCGCGCAGGCGATGGACTCCGCTGAGGCGGACGAAGCGGTGCGCGCCGTTGTCGTGCGCGGGGCCGGGGCAGCGTTCTCCTCGGGCTTCGACCTGAAGGACCAGATGGCGCTGCGCCCCGAAGGCGTGAGCCAGTGGCGCCCGATCCTGCGCAAGGATTTCGACGTACCGATGCGGTTCTGGCACTGCCCCAAGCCCACGATCGCGGCGGTGCGTGGCCCCTGCCTCGCTGGCGCCTGCGAGCTGGCTCTGGCCTGCGACCTGACCGTTGCGGCGGAGGACGCCTTCTTCGGCGAGCCGGAACTCAAGTTCGGTGCTGGCATCGTGGTGATGATTCTGCCCTGGATCGTCGGCCCGAAGATTGCCAAGGAGATCATCCTGACGGGCGAGGACCGCATCCCGGCACAGCGAGCCTACGAGATCGGCATGGTCAACCGGGTGGTGCCGGTCGCCGACCTCGACGCAGCGGCGCTCCGCCTCGCCCGGCACATCGCCGCGATCGACCCAAATCTCGTCAAGGAGACGAAGCGGGCGATCAACCGGTCGATCGAGGCGCGCGGTATGCTGGATGCTCTGGAGGCGGCTCTCGACATCGACCTGCTGATCGAGGGCGAGGGCTCGCCGGACAAGCGGGCCTTCATGGACATCGCCCGGTCGCAGGGCCTCAAGGCGGCGCTGGCGTGGCGCGACAGCCGCTTTCCGGGAGCCGAAACATGACAGGTGCGCTCGCAGACATCATGCGGGAAGGCCTCGCCCAACCCGGCAGCCGGGTAGATGAGGTCTCTGGCCTCGGATTGTCGGGGCCAGAGTTGGACGCGCACGGGGATCTCGTGGCGGGGTTGCTGCGCACGGCCGGCGTGCGCCTGAACGAGCCGGTTCACGTGGCGATCAGCAACCGCGCGGCCGACCTCGGCACACTGCTCGGCATCTGGCGGGCTGGAGCCGTCGCGGTGCCCATCCATCAATCCGCAGCGCCACTCACGCGAGAAGCAGTCGAGAGGGCGACACGCGTCCGTTTCCTCATCGACGGGCACACCCTCAAAGAGATCGCGGCGGAGCCCCCACCGGACCGCCCCCTCCTGAAAGGCAGCGCCCTCGTGGTCTTCACCTCGGGGAGCACCGGTGCTCCGAAGGGCGTGGTCCTCGGGCACGACGCCTTGGCGCGCAAGCTCTCCGTTCTCGATCGGCTGCTCGGGTTCCGCCCGGCCGACATCGTGGTGGTGCCGCTCCAGCTGACCTTCGTCTTCGGGATCTGGACGAGCCTTCTGGCGATCCGGTCCGGGGCACCTCTCGTCCTCATTCAGAAGTTTGCCCCCGCGACTCTCGCGGGCCTGCTGGCCGCCGAGGCGACCGTGCTCGCCGCAGTGCCGACGATGCTGCGGGCGCTCCTTGCCAACGGCGCCCCAACGACTCCCAACCTGCGTATGGTACTGACCGGTGGTGAGGCGCTCAGTCCATCCCTGGCCCAGGCCGTTTCCCTAGGCTGGCCGGAGACTGACCTCGTCGACCTCTACGGCTCGACGGAGACCGGCTCTTGTGACTTCTGCCATCGGCCGCGGAAACCCGGCCAGGCAGGCTCCATCGGCGTTCCGACCGAAGGCGTGGAGTTCCGCATCGTCGGGGACGACGGGACGGCCGCTCCTCCGGGCGAGGTGGGCGAGCTTCGGGTCCGCACCGCCTGCAGCATGCTCGGCTACCTCGACGATCTCGAACTGACCCAAGCTTCGTTCGACGCCGACTTCTTCCGGACGGGTGATCTCGCGCGGCTTCGTCCGGACGGTCAGGTCGAGCTCGTCGGTCGCTCGAAAGAGATCATCTCGCGCGGCGGCAATAAGATCTCCCCGCTGGAGATCGAGAATGCCTTGTGCGCGCACACGCACGTCGCGGCCGCCCTCTGTGCCGGCGTCGCCGACCAGCGCCTCGGCGAAGCGATCCACGCGGTTGTCGTGCCGATAGCGGGCGCCACGCTGACGGCGGACGACCTCAGGTCATGGGTGTCGGCCAATCTCGAACGGTACAAGGTGCCGGATGTGATCGTCTTCAGCGACACGCTGCCGTCGGGCGCGACAGGAAAAGCAAGTCGCTTGATGGTCAGCGCACTCACGCTCCAGCTAAGCGCTTCGGCAACTTCTGCCAACTAAGATGAAGAATAATATAATCAACGGGCGGGACAATTCATGCAAAACCTGCATAGATCGTCGTCTTATTCAATAAGAGCCGATGATTGGTCCTGTCGTTGGCGTAAATACAGGGCGACTTTGACTCCGGCAATTTGATCGGCTGATTCTCGTATAGGGTGGTTGAGCTGGTCTGTATCCACGGAATGATGCGGCAATCAGCCAACTTCAGAGGGCGAAAGGTAGAAAATAATGCAAGTGCCAGCAGCAGCATTGGTTGAGGCTACAACCTTCACGCTCGGGTGTATCGCGATTCACAGTATGCGGCGGTAGGCACTTCGCCTCACGAAGGTCCTGGTGGCTGTGCTGGTGGTAGTCGCGCTCGTCGGCATCACACTGGATGTCCTTATCCACCCAGAAGCCGAGGTCGACGAGTACGACATGCTCGCCACTCTAGAGAGATCGCCCTGATCACGCCCACTGGGATGGCGGCAGCTCCCACGAGCCCCAGATGCTCGGCTTCTCCGCGCTCGGCTCGATTGTATGAGTGCCCTCCAACGCGTCTCTAGAACTCTCGGCAACTGATGTCACTGTGCGGGAGGAAGCGCTTCCCTCCTTCACCACGCGGTCGGCTTTGGATTGCGCTCATCGAAGCCCTTCTGGTGCCAGTAGGGATAGATCGGCGTTTCCTGGCTCGCTGCGTCCAGCCGCGCAACCTGCTCCGGCGTGAGCGTCCAACTAGTCGTGCCAAGGTTCTGTTTCAGCTGCTCCTCTGTGCGCGCGCCTACCACGATGCTGCAGACTGTGGGACGCGTCAGCAACCAGTTTAGCGCCACCT
>NZ_JBAWTG010000173.1:0-7843 GCF_037106235.1 Methylobacterium nigriterrae
AACTCCGGCGTGAACGTTCGTTTCGTTGTCCCCATCAGACACCTTCCAGCCCCCATGGGAGCGTAGCAGAGGTGTCCACTCATTCAGAGGAGGATCAGTTCGGCATCCTCGTCCGATAGGACGAACGTTCGACCAAGCTGATCCAATGTCGTCCGAGCATTCTGAGACGCAAGCTCGATGCTGGTCTGCATGAACTGCTGAGCATCTTCGGCAGCCTGCACGGGCCACTCGGCCAGACGAGAATCTGCGCCGTTCAGCGCCTGATCTTTCACCTCGCCGCCTGCTACTGATCGGACCCCGGGAGGCCGCATCTCCGGACTGCGCGCTCGGCTTCGTGTCCCTGATTGTGAGCTTTGCTGGGCTGAAGGCATAGGAAGCCCCACCTCGTGGCACAACGCCCCCAGAAGCATATCTTCAAATTATGTCAGGTTATTCCTCGCTGTGGACTCTCGTTCTCGCGGTGGGCCAATATACTGGAAAATAATAACACTGCAACGATCAAGCATGGCCGCCGCCGCGCGACGGCATAGATTAAACTTTGCTTTGGTGCCAGCGTTGCTGTGGGATCGACGCGACGCTGACGTGAGACTATAGTGGGCGAGAACGGCTCCGCGGCATGGAGGCAATCTGATCGTGCGGGACTTTGCGCCAGATCAAGGGCTACGCCAGGGCTTAGCCCATTATCGCGGGGATACCTCCAGGCTCAGGAGGAAGTTATGACAGGCTCCTCAGAACACGAGCTTGACGCAACGGAAAGTCTGATCGCCGAGGCAGAAGCCTGCCATGCTGAGGCTGTCACCCTCATAGAGCGTCTGAGCGGGGAAGCTCGAATGGCCGCAGAAGCCGAGTGCGCGTTGCGGCAGACCGAGCACCTTCTCGCGGTTCTCGACCGCTTCTGGTCGCGCTCGAAACCCGCTTCGAAGAAGCCATGACGACCTGGACCGGTCACCCGTTTGTCATCGACGTGAGGCCCTGCCGGGTTCTGAAAGGCCGTTTTGTCTGGACCATCAGCCGGAGGGGCTATCCGAAGCAGCGGAGCATCCAAACCTTTGCGACCTTCGAGGAGGCCCGCCTTGCAGGGAAGACCAACCTCGCCATTCTGATCTCGAACTGGCGGCGTTCGGACGCGGCGGCTGAAGAGCCCAAGGCGTTGACGGCAGCTTAGCCACTCTCAATCGAGGCGTACTCCGGCGTGGCCTGCTACCGGGCAAGCGGTGCGGGCGCATGGGATCACAGCGCATCTGCTGCCCGCACAAACTGCCGGGCTTGTCGAGAGCACGCGAAGCAGCAAAGGCAGGGGACGAACAAGTCCGTCGCGAGCGTGGTCAGCGCCATCCTGAGTTGCGCCGCGGTGAGTGTTGGAAGCGGCTGCTGTGCCTAGTGGTGAGCTTGCATGTGCGCCGTGCCTCCTGCCCTATGTCTGGCGCCCGCTTTCATTCCGACGCGCAACCTGTTCGCACGCGCGGTCCGGCTGCCGTGGCTCGACAGGGAAGCAAATCGCTGCCGAGCTTAAACAAAACATTGCAGGTGCAGCAATAGCTCTGCTGACCTCGGCCGCCACGATGCAAGCCCACGATCATTTTTGGCTAAAGCCGCCGACACCTTCCGCGCCGGAACGCGCCTTGGGTCGAGGAATATCGACGCCACGCGTCACAATAGCCTCGTCTGTCCGCCGTCGTACAGGATTAATCTATGTGGATGTGCGCTAACATATGATGATGACCCTGGCTGCCTTCATCCCAGAAAGCTGCTGGCTCGCGTGGGGGGAACATGCAAAAGCAACAGCGCCACCTTGATCCTGACATCATCGCTAACCTGACGCCAAGAGGCGGCCTTCAGGCTGCCGAGTTCGAGGACCAGAAGCTCGGCCACCTCAGCGTGGATAGGCGTGACGTTGTCTACACGGACGCTCGGAGCAGCGTCCGTCTGCTTAGAATGACATTCGCGAGCAGCAAGGAAGCCAAGATGCAGGTGGCCTTCTACCGCTCGACCTACGAGGAGGTGAAGGCTCGCCGGTCCTCACTCCACATCGTGCAATCGTGACCTCCCGGCAGGGTGACGCGCACCTGTGAGGCGCGTTGCCTGCGCATGAGCCGCGGGCATGCGGCACTCCTCCCCGAGCCGGTGCAGCGCACTGCGTCAGCCCTCGCGAGGGCGGAGGGGCAGCCCGGCAGCGCTGGTGTGCACCGGGCCATGGATCGGCTGTGAGTGGATGACCCGGCGAGCAGCATCAGAAATTAAGAGAGGCAAGAGGCGATGCGATATGACCTGCAAACCGCCTATGCGTGTGACGAACTCACCGGAGACCTCCAGCACGCCTTGGCCGCACTCGCGGACGTGGAGTTCGCTTTTCAGGGTCAGCGCGAACGCCTGAATGATGGCTCAAACACTGCTGCCGAACGGGAGCGGCTGCTGACGCAGCTTGATGCCGAGCGTCAGCGGCGCCGCGAGCCGCTGCTGCGCCAGATCGAGGCGCTGGAGCAGCGCGTCAGAGACCTCGTGTTCGCGCCAAGCGACGAGCCTCGCGAAGGAGCGGCCTCGGCTGACGTTCAGGCTCCCATCTGCTCACCGCCGACAGTCGTCTTGGTCGAAGAGGAGGCGGGCGAGCGCGAGATGATCTCGCGCCTTCTTGTGGACGAGGGCTTTCAGGTTAAGGCGGCTGAGAGCACGAACATGGCCTTGAGGCTGGTGGAAGCGCAGCCCTCGCCTTGTGGGCTGATCACGGACGTGCAGGAGCCGGGCGAGATCGACGGCTGCGAGCTTGCGCACCGGGTTCGGCAGTTGCGGCCGGATGTAGCCGTGGTAGTCACGGCCCAGCAGCCGGATGCCTGTCGGGCTCTGCCGGAGGGCGCTCAATTCCTGCTGAAGCCTACCGTCGCGGCGAATGTCGCCTCGCTCCTTCGGCGCATGTTGGATCGACCGCGGCAGGCTTATGCGTGAGAACGCTCGACCCTAGCGTCGGATACCGTGCGAGGCATGCCTTGCTCGGCATTCAGCCCCCGGCTGTCAGGTTCAGTCCTCACACGCTGATCTGCGTGCCCACCTCCACAGCACGGCCTGTCGGTATGCAGAAGTAGCGCGAGATGTCGTGCGAGGTACGCACGAGGCTCAGGTACAGCTTGTCTTGCCAGCGCGGCATCTTCGACCGTGCGTCGATGCGCAAGGCACGCCGGGACACGAAGAACGAGGTTGCCATCACGTCGAACTTCCAGCCCATCTTGCGGCAGATCGGCAAGGCCCGAGGCACGTTCGGCTGCTCCATGAAGCCGAAGGTCAGCGTCACGCAGGCGAAGTGCTTCGAGATTTCCTTGTAGCTGGCCCGCCGCTCCGGCTCGACGCGCGGCACGTCCGCAAACCGGACGTGCAGGATGACGTTCTTCTCGTGCAGCACCTTGTTGTGCTTGAGGTTGTGCAGGAGCGCTGCGGGGACGTACTTCGGATTCCCGGTCAGGAAGACGGCCGTGCCCCTCACGATGTGGGGCGGATGGCCCTCGATCATCGGGATGAACTCAGACAGAGGCACCTCCTGCCTGCTGATCTTCGCAGACAGAAGACGGCTGCCACGCAGCCACGTCAGCATCACCACCATGAGCACCGCGCCGACCGTCAGTGGTATCCAGCCGCCCTCAAACAGCTTGAGCAGGTTGGCTGACAGGAATGTCAGGTCGATCACGAGGAGCGGCGCCGCAATCAGTGCCGCCACGGCAGGCGACCAGCCCCACACGCGCCAGATCACAAGGAACACGAGGCTGGTGCTGATCACCATGTCGCCTGTCACCGCAATCCCATAGGCCGATGCCAAGCTGCTCGACGAGCGGAACACGAACACGAGCACCAACACGGCCGCGAGGAGAAGCCAGTTCACGCGCGGCAGGTAAATCTGCCCGGCTTCCGTCTCCGAGGTGCGGCGGATGGCAAAGCGCGGCAGCAAGCCAAGCTGCATCGCCTGCTGCGTGAGGGAGTAGGCGCCCGTGATGACCGCTTGGCTGGCGATGATCGTCGCGGCTGTCGCCAGCCCGATCATCGGCAGCAGCGCCCAATCGGGATACATCAGGAAGAACGGGTTCTCGATCTTCTCAGGCTCAAGGAGCACCATCGCGCCCTGGCCCATGTAGTTGAGCACCAGGGCAGGCAGAACCAGAGTAAGCCATGCGGTCTGAATGGGCTTGCGCCCGAAATGGCCGAGGTCCGCGTACAGTGCCTCGGTACCGGTCACGGCCAGGAACACCGCTCCGAGGGTTAGGAACGCGATCTTGCCGTGGCTGGCGAGAAAGGCGATGCCGTAGGCCGGATTGACGGCGTACAGCACCTCTGGGTCACCCGCGATGTGGGCCAGACCGCCGAGGGCGAGCGTGCCGAACCAGATCAGCATGATCGGGCCGAACCATGCTGCGACGGCCGCCGTCCCCCGGCTCTGAACGACAAAAAGTCCGATCAGGACGCAGATGCTGATGGGCACCACGTAGTGCTCCAAGGCAGGCGCGGCGATCTTCAGGCCCTCGACGGCCGAGAGCACCGAGATGGCAGGCGTGATGATCGCGTCGCCGTAGAACAGCGCGGCGCTGCCCATGCCGAGGAGCGTCACTGGCAACACGTGATGGCCGATCTTGCGCTGGAGCAGCGCCATCAAGGTGATGGTTCCACCCTCGCCGTTGTTGTCGGCTCTGAGGATGAGGAGCACATACTTGACCGTGACGACGAGGATGAGCGCCCACAGGATCAGCGACAGGGTTCCGAGCACCGCTGGGCGCGTCACGGTCTGACCATCGGCTGCGGCCCTGAGGCTTTCCTTGAAGGCGTAGAGCGGGCTGGTGCCGATGTCGCCGTAGACGACGCCGATGGAGCCGAGTGTCAGCGTCCAGAAGCTGGTCCGGGCAGGTGTGTGCTGGGCCGTCTCCGTGAGCGGATGACCGGGGACCGTAACGCCCATGCTCGCAAGCCTCTGATGGAGGGACACAGGCGTGAACGCGTTGAACTTGCCTGTCGTTTCAGGAGGCAGCCATGTACTCTGATCTGGAGCGTGCACGGCAGACCTGGGAGCACCCTACGAGGCTGTGGCGCTTCTCCTGACGACCGAGAGTTGGCCTCGCCGTTTGCAATGTCCATCTTACTGAGCAACCTCGTCTCAGTGGCGCGATGGGCGACGCGCTCGCATTCCGCAAGGGCTTATCGCTGCTGACCTTCAGGGGCAGCATGGTCCGGTGCTCTCTTAGCAGTGCATTGGCAGGCGCGGGCTGACTTGGCCGTGGCAGGCACGCCATTGCGGTCGGCGGCGCCTGCGGTACTCTCATCACAATCTTCTCGCGCGGTCCGAGACGAGGCAGATCCTCTGGCCGCGACAAGATTGCAGCAGGCGCGGAGGCACGACCGTGCACATCAAAGACGTTCCGGAGATGGTCGCCAGCGGCGATACGAGTGAGATCGAGCGCGCCTACCGTGCGCTCGTCGGCTACCCCGGCGAGGAACAGGTTGCAGGCGCCAACACCAAGGCGATGCTGGCGGCGCTCGATACCGTCAGCATGGCGCTCCTGAACGACCTCACCGTCATGCCACAGCACACCTGCGAGTGCGCGCGACTGCCACTCGGCTCGACCTATCGCGAGGGTGCACGCGACTTCCACGCTCATCACGCGTGGTGGCAGGGCCACATCAATGCCGCCTGCGGCGGCCATTGAGGCTGCTCGTCCCGATGGGATCGTGTAGTAGACCGCGCCCACGCGTGGCGGCACCGTGCCGCTGCCGGAAGAGCTAACGCTGGGGCTCGCCGATGTGACTGTTCCAGGCACAGATGCGGTGCAACCTGAGCCGCTTGTAGCGGCAGCGCTCATCGCGAGCGAAGCCCTCACGCAGGTCAGCGCCGCAACTGAGGTGTACCTGTAGTCTCCCGGACGAGGCACAGACGGTCGTGGTGAGAGGCTGGTCGGCGGCGTCAGTGACGGGTGTTGTTGCGGGGGTCTATGATCATCCTGGCGCCTGCCGCCTCGCTGTCCTGAGCCTGTTCCATGATCCGCTTGGCCTGCTGCTGGAATAGGTTGAGCCGCTTGTTCAGCAGGGCGCGCTGTCTCTGCCGCTTGCCCTCAAGCTGGCCGACGATGTGTTCCTTCTCGGCTGCCGGTCCAGACCAGTCCTCTAGGCGCTCGCAGTCGATCTGGAACGCGAACTCAACATCAGCCAGCGCAGCCAGCGTGCTCTGGAGGCAGGCTGTCAGATCGTCGAGTTCGAGCCCGTCCGGCAGATCAGCGGGCAGTGCCTCAGTCTGGTTGCCGCCAGGAACGTCAACTTCGGTCGGTGCATCTGGTGGGGCGAGTTTCAGGAGCACGTTGGCACCGGCTACTAACGCACCTGATGCATCCCGCAGCGGGGTCGGATAGGGCATGAAGGAAATCAACGTTCCATCCGGCCGCTCCAGCACGGCCTGCACCCCGCGCACGGCACGCCCCTCCTTCAATGCCACCGCCATCGGGCACTGATCGAGCGGCAGGTGCGCACCATCCGTCGTGAAGATCCGCCAGGAGCCACACCAGCGCGTCTTGCCGAGTTCGGGCCGGTAGCCCCAGAGATCGGCCGCAGCGTCGTTGTAGTAGGTCAGCCAGCCGTCCGCGTCGGTCGTGTAGGCAGGCGCCGTGATCTGCTTGAACAACTCGACGCGAGACGGCTCGTAGTTCCAGCCTCGGTCCGGCGCGTCGAGCACGTGGTCGGCTTCATCCGGATACAATGCGCTCTCCCTCGACAGGGGATCATGAAATACCCGCGAGAAACATGCCGGGTGCCCCCATGCTTCGCGAGCATCTGGGAGCACATTCCTTCTGCACGATGGCGATTTCCTCTTAAGGGGCGCAGCAAAGCGCCATGCTCCAGATCGCCCGGCTTCGCGGGACCATGCTTCGGACCTCCGAAGGTGGTTGCTCCATGACGCCAATGCCGGCTCGCACCAGCCTGGGCTCATCCTCATCGTTTTGTGCGGACGCTGGTAACTTACGCTCGCGGAAAGAGCCTACAATGGCTTTATGACAGGGCGTGGACCGGGAGCGTCCCGGTGGGCTCATGGCCGCGCCCGAGCGGTCAAAGGTGCTTTCACAGCGCGTTCGGCTGACGCCACGGGAGACGAAGCCGTTGCTTCGGCGCGCAAGCCGCTGCGGACTCTGGTGGTGGACGATGATGCGCTGGTGCTCGCAAACACGGCCGAGATGCTGGAAGACCTTGGCCACACGGTCGTTCAGGCAGCCTCGGGGCGGGAGGCATTGAACGTACTGCGCCATGGATGCGATGTTGATCTGATCATCACCGATCATGCCATGCCGGAAATGACCGGCGTGCAGCTTGCTGCTGCGATCCGGGCTGATTGGCCTGACCCGCCGATCATCCTGGTGTCAGGCTACACAGACCTGCCGGAGCGCATCGTTTCCGGGCTGCCTCGACTGAACAAGCCGTTCAGTCAGGCGGCGCTGAAGCGAGGCGTTGGTGAGCAGTCGCAGGGCATCGAGCAGCAGTCCCAGGTGATCCCTTTCCCGGCACGTCAGGGATAAGCAGCACGGCGCTAGAACGTATTCGGGCGCTACACCTGCCTGTGGGGCATCAGCGACGCGCGATCAGTCGCGCGTTACGCAGCCGCGGCCAAGTGGGGCGGGAGGGCTCCGCCATTGGGCTTCAGGAGCGCAGAGATCGCCATCTGCTCCTCACGGAAGAACTCATGCATCGAGCTATAGAAGCGGTGCATCGAGCGGCACGCCTCATAGATTGAGTCATCTGATCCTCCCCCGTTTTTGTGGACACGGAGGTTACGTTGCCCAGCGCTGCTCGGCCTGCTCAGGCGTACGGTACCCGAGGGCTGAGTGGAGGCGCT
>NZ_JBAWTG010000174.1:0-7808 GCF_037106235.1 Methylobacterium nigriterrae
GACGCCCTGATGGCACGAGGAGCGTCCGTGCAATGGGTCTGATCGTGATCGCCGAGACAGCGGCTGGCAACGGATTGCTGCGCAGACCAAGGCCCGCTTCCCATCCTGAACCGCCACAAGGCGGCTACCGCGTTCCAATAAGGCTTACTCTACCGGACCTTGGCAGGGGCGCGGCGCTGCTCGCTGGATGGGCGTTATGGCGTCATCTGGCCAGCGGGCTCATCGAGATACGCTCTACGATCCCTCTCACCCAGCCTGGTCCAGAATACCGGTCAGGTCAACGTGAGGTTGGACAAAGGACGTCGAGCGAGAGGCCGCGCGTAGAGCCCGGCCTCCTACTCGGTATGCTCTTCGGTTACGGCTTCGATGGCGCGTTCCCCGATCCCGTGTTCGCGCTTCCTGTCACCGGGAGCGAGCGCGCTTTGTCGAGCAGGGTGGTGGCAGCATCCACGCAGTCCTTCAACGTTTCACGTGGACCGCATCTGACATTAATCTTCGCATCGCCGATCTTCATGTGAAAGGAGGAGCCTCCCCTCGGCGCGTCATCCGCATAGCCGTGCCGATAGCCGCGCTCTCGATCCTCATTGGGGTGGTATCGCATATCATCTTTTCTGCTGTCGCCACGGTCGTATGATCCACCTCTGTCATCATCCCGAGATGAGCTTTGAGCGAGCACCGGCAGGGGCAGCAAAACAAGGCAAGCTGCAGTGATAAGAGCCTTGCTCATTTGGGTTCTCCGCAAATTGGGCCTTGGAAATTCTTGTGAGTTATCGGCAGTTTTCGCGATACCGGCGGCAGTTGCCTGCCCCCTGCTCGCCCAGCTCATCTTTGTGGAGGCAGGCCTGACGCAGTTCCCGGCACATGTCGCGAGAGGGGCGGCGTCGCTCACATGTTTCGCGGTATCGCCGGCAATTGCCTTCGCCCCGTTCCCCTAAGGCATCCTTGTTCTCGCACGCACGCCGGAGCTGCTCACATTGACCGCCGCGACCGCCCCCGAAGCGAACACCGCCCGGCCCGATCTCAATTCCCTGCGAGAAGGCTGACATCGGTGACATGAAGAGTGCCGCTGCTGCAGCAATGCCGAGTGCATACGAGCGCATGACGTCGCCTCCTGTTTTGTGAAGGACGCAACAAGGGGCTTACGGAAAGGGTTCCGGCGCGTGCTCCTGGAGGCTGCCCACTCCCGCCGGCTTGGGCGTCAGTGATTGTACTGGGTCGCGCCTCTCGTGGTGGAAGAGGAGTTTCCGGAAACTTCAAAGTGGGCTGAAATTCGGTTCCATAAACCCGCAGGCATCAAACCCGCTTGAGCAGCTGCACCTTCCGGCTGGCATTACCGTAGTCCGCCCACAAGCGATCGCAGGTCGGCTGAGGAGCCCGACGCAGCTGATCAAGAGTGTTGGCAATGTCCTGCTTGAGCCGCCTTGAGCGCTTCTTCATGAAGAAGTCCGCGTGGGTCATCGCGTGCTCATGCGCGAAGCCTCTGAACCGTTCGACGTCGATTTTGAGCCCAGCACAATGGCGGCCTGCTAGGTCGGCTTCGATGCCGGCCACCAAGACAGGGCTATCCTCCTGATGAATTTCCCGTCGCGCTTCTGCCCAGGTGCCGACTGCCACCCAGGCAAGGCCAGCCAGCCACATCCGATATACCACCTGCCGCTCCTATGACCGTGTCGCTTTCCTGAGGCGCCTAATAAGGGTGCGTCGGCGCATCCAGTTCCGGGTCTGCCGTTCCACCGGAGTGCGCGAGGGTTGCCATTACGCGGCCGTGCCCTCCACTGTTAGAAAAACGACCGTTTTCCTGCCATCGGCGAGGAGCGTCTCGCGAGCCCTCCCAAACGGCCCCGTTTGTGTCAGGAAACCGTGACTGGAAAACTACTGACAGGAAAACGTGGCTGAGCCACTATCCTGACATGCTCGTCGGCTGCGCCCGTGTCTCCACCCAGGACCAGAACCTCGACCTCCAGCGCGCGACGCGCTGAGACAGCATGAGCCCTGCGCTGAACGCGTGGCCGTTCCGGTAGGCTCTTTGACGGGCCACACGCCCGCGTTCCAAATCACAGCCCAGATCGGTGAGGATCCTGCGCATAGCAGCGGCAGAGGTAAGCATGTGCGCGGCCTGGTTGGGACAGCTCTGAGCGCCAGTGCGGCCAGGGTCGTTGAGGAGCCCTGCCAACCCAATGGAGCTGATCGCATAGTGGAACAGGATGCTGCCTGGCCGAGGGAAACCAGCCTGATGTCAGGTTCGACCAGCTACCACATCGAGTGCTCGCTTCCCGAGACGGTGAATGGCGGCTTGAAGCCGGGAGCGCAACGGCGCTCGCTGAGCCAAGGTCGGAACAGCCCCCTCTGGCGGCATATCGTGAAACGACCATGTGATCCCCTTGCGAACGACCCTTGCAGGCACTCCGACTGCAACACAACCGCTTGGGATTGGTCTTGTAACAACCGACCTCGCCCCTATCACCGCACTTTTCCCGATCTTAGCACCAGGATTGATCAATGTGTCTAGGCCGAGCCAGACATGGTCTCCAATCTCGACAGCGCTGCCGAACTTGTTAACCCGCTTTTGTGTAGTCTCGTCTAAGACGGCATGCATATCATCTGTATGAATTTTGATGTTGTCAGCCCACAAATTGTCATGCCCGACATAGATCAGCCCGCCGTTGCGAGCATTTAAGTGCGCAGCATTGATGGAAGAGAGGGTCCCAGCTAAAGCCACGGTCGACCTTTCCCCGCAGAAGATGTGCGCATTGGGAAGGTTACACGCTGCTCCAAGAAAGACGGCCGGGGCATCCCCCCACGTTAGGATCTGGATTGGGAGGGTGCAGCCGGGGCCTACAATCACGACGGCATCTCGGGGAGGCTCGATACCTGGATGACAGGAAAGCGGAATTGTGAGGTTTGCCGGTGCGTACAAGGCATTCCCTCGCTCGCACCACCAGTCAGGCACACAATCGGTTCGAAGCGCGATGCCGTCCGGAAGAGTGAGTGAAGCGGCAGCGGATGGTGCCCTCTGACGTAGACGCACCAAAATTGCCTCGAAGGCGGAGCCTATATCTTTCATGGTGCCATAAACAGGCTGCATCTCCGATTTTCAAGCCCTCTGTGCGCCTTTTGGTCAAGGAAAGGCAATCAAAGCGATGGGTAAACGTGCCTCCTTTGGTCGAAGATAAAAACGCTATGGTGAAACTGAAGTCATTTTTAGCAGGTCAGCCATGGTCAGCCATCCAGGTTTGTAAGGTTGTAGGCCGTGTTCTTCTAGAATTTTTATCTGTTCAATCGCCTTGATAGGGTCAAATAAGTTGATTTTGTTTAGAGATGGGAAGTCGAAGCGCCACCATTCAATTTTCTGCAGTTGATCTATGACATCTTCCTTAAAACGATACCGTACAATTCTTCCAGGATTCCCGACGACAACTGCATAAGCAGGAACATCCTTCGTCACAACCGTTGCGGACCCGATGATCGCTCCGTTACCTATCTTTATGCCGCCTCGTATAAATGCATTAGAGCCAATCCAAACATCATGACCGATGTCAATTCGATTCACGGCATAGAATGGTCTGAAATCAAATTTTTTCCCAACCCGCTCCATGTATTCACTGAATATTGGAAATCCATGGTAGTACTGGAAAGCAGAAGTGCTTAGCCAATTCGTCGGATGCTCTGGCATCATCGACATCACATTGCCTGCTATGGAGCAGTACCGACCAACACTGCTGAAGAGACAGTCTGAATGATTATAGCTAAAGGCGCCATATTTCGTCGGAAGCCAGCCTCTTCCAATAGTAGAGACCAAAACTGGAGGCTCAAAAGATGCTGCGAGTGGAACCTGGTGCGAGCCATTTGGCATGTCTAATATAATACCGAGCGATCTAAAGCGGATTTTTCGTTCATCATCAAGCTCAAGGAGAGCAGTTGCGTGGCTGACTTGTTCTCCATCGTGATCAAACATCGCTTTATGCTTAGCTCTGACAATCGAGAGTTGCGCACGAAAAGGATGGAAGAGAGATGCAAACGCTCTGATCAACCTGAACTCTCTACCTTAGACGCGGGCCCGCCGCTTCCCAGAAGCTCCTAGGACGCAGCGCTGGCCGAGTTAAGCAATAACGTCACTGCCGTCCGAAAGGCTGCGGCTGACGCAATCGATGCTATCGACGCATAATCGTTTGAACCGCTGCGCTCCATAACACCCAATCGGCGATGAGGCTTCGTGGGTTGGACGTTGTGGAGTGCCTCACGATGCCGACGAGTGGTGCCGCGCGATCGTGTCCAGAATGACCCGCCGATGTATGCGCCACAACCCGAGTGAAGCCTCAAGCGCCTGAAGTGGGTTCCTGGCTTCGAGCGAGCCCGACTCGGGTGCTACTCTACCCCAACCGGATTTTGGACCGGCCGTCGGAGAGCGCCGCGATAGCTTGCGTGCTCGTCAGCGAGCATCGAGTGAATGCGAAGCAAAGCTCTGCTCTTCAACAGCTCTCGATCTGCTGCGACACCAGAGGTATGGCATTTTGCCTGCGGCTGGCCATATAGCGTGCCATAGCGAAAGCTTGGTGCAGGTGAGATCACTCGCCTGGTGCACAAGAACACACATGTCAGCCGATCGTGATGCTAACCGAGACACCATCCAGCCGCTCCTCCACGGCGGCCACCCCGCCCCCTGTCCCCAACACCGCAGTCGTCTCTGACTTGCCGCTTCTGGCCGCCGGCACGGCGAGCGCAGTTCCTATTCGGCTGCCTCTCAAGCACGAGTTGCAGGCCATGTCGTTTGAGGAGCGTGTGAACGCTCTGATGGTCTGCGCCGATCATCACCTCGAGCAGATGGACTTGCTGGAGGATCCTGAACGCTCGGAGCCTCTGTCACCCTGGGATCGCCGGCAGCTCACCAGCCATCGAGGCAGCCTGCGTCGGGTGCTGGAACGTGCGGCTGAGTTCGGCATCAAGATTGGCATCGTCGAGGAGTAATCGCGGTCAACATGGCGGCGGTGCCCGAACTGCGGAAGGCGCTGCGGGATCAGGATGACGGCGCAGATCGTTGACGCTCGTCCGCTGAACAGATGCCGGCCGAAGCTGCCTTCCCGGCAGGAGCGTAGACATGGGCCTTGTGTTCGCCTTGTTCCTCATCGGCGCGCCGCTGGTCCTGGCCGTGCTGGAAATCTTGCGAATGAGGAGTACGCGCCCGCTCTAATCCAGCCTGCACGAGGTTCGCAGGCGGTGGGCGTGCCACCGGCCGGCGCCTGCCACCCTGGTGCTTGCAGGGCGCACGACGATGCCGCGCCTCAGGGCAGGGGCTGGCAATCGTCCGCGCGAACCCGTGCGCGGGGCAGGGCCGCCGACGCACTTGTCCTGATTGGCCCTCGAGGAGGCGCACGCCGGCGGCTGCCACCCTGACAGCACACAGGGCGCGACGATGCTGCGTCCTGCGGCCCGGGCCGGCAATCGTAGGGATCGAACGCGGCGGTGGCACCGACCGCGACACGCTCTGTGAGGGGTGCGCAGCGCGTGCGGCCGGTGCCTGCACCTCGTGCGTCGCGGAGCGCACAAGGATGCTGCACCTCACGGCAGAGGCCAGCAAGCGCTTGGAGGAGGTAGTCCCGGCACCGCCAAGATGGCCAAGCCCTGCCTTACGGACAAGCTTGCGCGTTCTCGCGCTCCCAGGCCGCGATCAGGGCTTTCAGCTCTGCCTGCCCTGCCCGCCGCGCTTCCTCGAACGTCGGGTAGGTGTGGAGGGAGTGATGCTTTGGCCCTCCCATCCGGCCGATTGTGTAGGTGAACCGGCCGGGCATGTGCCGGATCGGCCTGACATCGAGCACGAACGGGTGCGCGCGAGACGCCATAAGTTTCATGTGGGGGTGAAGCTGGCGAGGCTGCCAGATGCCTTCCTGTCGCATCACGAAACAGGCCCGCGCTGAGGCGACCCTGTCCGGCAACCAGAACCGTGGAACTGTGCAGCGCGGCGTAAGTTGGTGCACTGCAGCATGGCGATGGTGTCGCTGTGCTGCTTCCTGTCCCTCTCGGGATGGGCGTTTCCTCCCTAGACTTGGGCCGTCCTCAAGGGCGGCCCTCTTTCTGCCCAGCAGTTGCTCAGCGATCCCTCGCTTGAGCGCACAGGAACCGTGCCGTCCAGCGACAAGCCCCTAATCTGCCTCTTCGCCCAGCTCGCGCCACGCGTTGGGCTCGCCATAAGCACCTTCAAGTGTGATCCTCCAGTCTGCTGGGTCTCTTACCGTATCGCAGCTCACGCATCTTGCCTGCTCTGATCGAACCGGGGCTGCTCTTGTCCGCGCGTCTTGATCAGCTCAAGCTCCTCAACACTACGCTCTTCGATCCCGACCAAGCGATCGTCCGCGTGCTCGACTGCGCGGATAAGCTCGTCAAGCTTGATTTGTATCGCGGCAGTATCTTTCGCGCCGGCCACGAGAATGATGCCGGCCAGGAGTATGGCGGCTATGGACAAGAACAGGTTGAAAACGAGCGCCCAATGATCGTTGAAGCTGAGGATAGCGCCTGCCCCGAGCCCGACAGCGATGGTGAAGCACGTCGCCAAGAAGCCGACCGGTTTTGAGAGCCAGACGGCAAGGCCAGCGATTGGACGTTCAAGCATCGGGCCTCAGCCTCCAGAACCTCACCAACTTGGATGATTGGCCAGGTGGTTTCACGCGTCGGAGAGCGAACCTGACTCGGCTTGCACCTGTTCCGGGGAAGGGGATCGGCGGTCTGCTCGGTAGTGGAGACACGTGCGTAGAGGATCGTCTGCATGGGCTCAGCCTGTCCGCTGAGGTGCTGTCCGCGGACAAGCGTGTCCGTTGATTAAAATCAATCCTAGCGGATAGGCTTTCGAACGCCCCTGGCGCTGTCCGTTGAGATATACCCCAGCGGACAAACCGAGCCATGCACCAGCGGCATGATCGTCTTAGCGGGGGCTTAGAGGCTCGCCAAGTCGCGTTCCAAATCGCGAGGGCACTCACCTGGAACAAGGTCTCGGTGGGGCGAGCCGGTCCATGTGGGCAGGCCCTATTGGAGCAGCTGGTAACAAATTCGCGAACGCACGGAACAACCCAGCAAAGAGCTGCATCTCAGGCGAACAGGAACAACCTGCATGCAGACATTGAAGCAGAGTTCAGGTCCACTCGTCCGCCACGCGTCGGATAGTTGGAGGCAATGGCGATGAGCACCGGCGCTAATTCTCGTCCATCCTCTTCGCATCGGACGACGCAAGCTCCCTCTCAACGCGCTCTTCGAGGACTCGATGCGCTGAACTTCTGCCTCGCCGACGTGCGCGATGGCCTGGGGCCCTATCTCGCCATCTACCTGCTCGCCGTGCGCGGGCCCAGTCAGGGCTGGAACGAGGCAACCATTGGCCTCGTCATGACGATCGCAGGCATCGCGGGCATCGTCGCGCAAACGCCGGCTGGGGCGCTCATCGACCGCACCCACCATAAGCGTGCCGTCGTCATCGGCGCCGCGCTCGCCGTGACGCTGAGCTGTCTGGTTCTGCCCTGGATCTCCAGTTTCTATCTCGTTGCCGGCACGCAGGCCCTGGCTCACGTCGCGGGGGCGATCTTCCCGCCCGCACTGACCGGCATCACCCTTGGCGTGGTCGGCCCGAGGCTCTTCACCCGGCGTATCGGCCGCAATGAGAGCTTCAACCATGCCGGCAATGCTGTGTCGGCTATGCTGGCGGCCGGGCTGGCCTACCTGTTCGAACCCTAGTTGTCTGGTGGTGGAACGTTGTTGGGATCAGGTGCGTTGGGCAATCGAGGAGCATGCCTGGCGCTTTGACGGCGTCCGTCGCCGCGTCTCCCGCC
>NZ_JBAWTG010000175.1:0-7700 GCF_037106235.1 Methylobacterium nigriterrae
GCGCAGGTCCACAGACAGAGGTGAAGGCATGAGCAAGCTCCTTCATCCGTCAACGCACTACCCGCTAACCCGTCTCAAGCGGCGCGGGACCGGCTCTAGCTTCAGGGCAGGCCGCCCGCAGGCTGCGGAGCCCCTCAACGCTGCGGTCATCTTCGGGAGCAGCGAGAATCAGTGAGGGGAGAAGCTGACCGCTTGCCGGATCCTTCGATCCATTCGAGGTAGTGTCGGCTCTTATGACCTGGAAGCCCATCCCGCAGAGGATTGAGGCCAGCCCCTCCTGGACAAGCGGATGCGATGCAATCACAGCCGCCGGGATATCGCCGCCGTTGATCATCTTGTCTCCTCCTAGGCTGAGGGATCTTGCCATAGACCGAGGATCTCAACCTACCCGAGAGCACAGAATTTAGTCCGTACAATTAAGTACGTCTCCTGTCGGGTTACCTCTCGCTTGCACATCGAGGTACGGCATTACTACCCACACGGCTCGCCCAGATTCGTGCCCAGGCCGAAGCCGCAGAGCGAGAAGGTTGAGATCGAACTCATTGTCGCCCTGCCAGCGGGAAGTACGATTGACATGGGCGGGACTGGAGGGAGATCGGGCACCGAGACGTGTCGCACTCGTGGATGGCCGGCACTGACACGCTCTAGCTCAGCGGGAGTCCAGTCCGACCTCTGTCGAACCCGTCAGGCTTGTTCGGCATCAGTCCGTCTAGGCGTGGCGTAGGCGATTCTGTGGCGTCGTACGGGAACGGATACGTGTTCTGGACGCGTGCGTCCTCGCAGGCCGGAGGCTCGGGCATGGTGATGGAGGCGCCGCTCAATGTATCCTCCACGAACCTGCCTGCGGCCTCTGCGGCGGACTGTAGGGTCTCCCGGCTGAGGTGCGAGTAGCGCTGTGTGGTCTTGATGTTGGCGTGTCCGAGCAGTTGCTGAACTACGTAGATCGACACGCCCTCGTTGATGAGGCTGCTCGCGAATGTGTGGCGAAGATCGTGCAGGCGCAGATCCGAAAGTCCTGCTCGGTTCTTGATCCGAGTCCAAGCAGAGAAGAACGTCGGCGAGGGACGGCCCGTGCGGCGGGTCGGAAAGATGAACGGGTTGCCAGGGAGCGGCCGGATGGACCGCAGCAGTGCAACTGCCGCCGCATTCAGGGCGATATGGCGGGGTTTCCCGGACTTCGAGAGCGGAACGAGCAAGGTACGCCTATCCCAGTCGATACATTCCCGCCGAGCCTGTCCGATCTCGTTGCGCCGCCCGCCGGTGAGCAACATTAAAGGATGGGGTAGCTGTGACGGACGAAGTCGAGCAGCGGCGTCTGCTGCGCATGCAGGCCGAAGCCGTCCTTTCCGAGAAGCTGCCACTGTGGCGCCGGCTCGGCATGGTGTAGCCGCAATCTCGGGCTGGATGGCCGGTATCAGGAGTCTGAATCCATGAGCACCATTCAGCCTGTGTCACCGGCACGCCACGCTGGCCTACGCTGGCGTGGTTCGGCCAGCTACCGCTTCGCAGCAACGACAGCGGTGGTTCCGCTGGCCGCCGCCGAGGTGGCTAAGGCCGCACTCGCCCTGCCGCTCGCTTTCATCCAACGGGACGACCACTGGGGCCTCGCCGCCGTGCTCGGTCTCCTGCCGGGGCAGAACCTCTACGTCGACGGGAACGGCGCCTGGCTCGCCCGCTACGTGCCGGCGGGATTCCGAGGCTATCCGTTCCTGATCGGCACACAGGCGAACGGCGAACCCACGCTCTGCGTCGACGAGGCGAGCGGGCTCGTAGGGGAGGGGACAGAGGGCGAGCTCTTCTTCGACGAGGCTGGAGCCTTGAGTCCCTCAGTGGCGCAGGTCGCCACCTTCCTAACCGAGACTGCCCGCAGCGAGGCGGCGCTGATGGAGGCTTGTGACCTTCTCGTGAAGGCGGGCGTCGTCGAGGTCTGGCCGATCACAGTGCAGGGCGAGCAAGGCACACAGCACGTGGCTGGCCTGTACCGGGTCAACGAGACTGCGCTGAACGGGCTCGACGATGCGACCTACAGCGCCCTACGTCGCAGCGGTGTGATCGCCGTGGCCTACGCCCAGCTTCTCTCGACGGGCAACCTCACTCAGCTTGGGCAACTCGCTCAGGCTCGTGCGCAGGCCGAAGCAGCCGAGCGGGCGAAGGCCGAGGTCAAGCCGATCATCACCCTGCCCGAGGAGAGCACCATCGACTGGGACTGGAGCAAAATCGGGCGGTAACGGCGCTACTCCTCTCTGGCGCTCGTGTCTTCAAAGTGTGTCAGACGCATCTCTGCCTCCGCGCCTGGGTCTATGCGCTGCCTTCGGGCATGATGCCGTGCTCGGTTGCCCACATTGCCGCCTGCGTCCTGTTATCCAGCTTGAGCTTGCGCAGAACGGCCTTGACGTGAACCTTCACGGTGGCCTCGGCGAGAGTGAACTTGTGGGCGATCATCTTGTTCGAGGCTCCCTCGGCAAGGCACCGTAACACCTCGACTTCACGCTGTGTCAGCTTATGAGCCAGCCCTACAACTTGCTCGATATATCCATCCGTAATGACTGCTCTGAAATGGATCGGCTTCTGATCTGCAAGCACATCAAGAGCCGTTGTCGGCCGCCTGAAAACGATGTCGTACAGTCTCCGAGATTGTACCGTCGCGCCTGACATGACGACGTGCAGCACATTGATCAGCGCCTCACGACCGATACCGCTGTCGAGGAGAGCCTGGGCTGCGAGGCAGAGATCTTGTGGCAAGGCCGCTGGGCCGGTCCCTTGTCCGAGGAGAACGAGCTTGGCTTCTGGGCAGGTTGCCCGCAGGGTGCGAAGTGCCTCAACGCTGCGGCTGTCTTCAGGAGCAGCAAGGATCAGCGACGGGTAAAGCTCACTACTTGTCGGATCCGCTGACCCTTCGGCGGCAGTGTCTGTCCTGATGATTCGGAAACCTATCCTGCTGAGGATAGAGGTCAGCCCCACCTGGACCAGTGGATTCGATGCAATCACAACCGCCGGAACATCGCTGCCGCAGACCATCGTGGATCTCCTGGGTCGAGGGAACGGACCCTAGACGGAGGGTCCTAGCCTAACCCGCAATGCAGATTTTAATCCGTGCAATTAAGTGCTCCGCCGAACAGGCTACCTCGCTCGCCTCCATAGTGATGCTGGACATTGCACGGGGGGCTTGCCCAGACGCAGGCAGCCGAATGCGCCAGTGCCGAGGTCAAGTCGATGATCAGCTTGCCCGAAGACAACACCGTCGACTGGGCCTGGAGCAAGATCGGGCGGTGAGCCACACACGCTCACGCAGACCGTGGCCTCGTTCCGTACCGGGTGCGAGTCCCGGCGTAGGTATTCTCAGAGTGGGGTTGGGACTGCGCTGTTCTGCCGATCTGGCGGCAGGCCAGAAGCAACTGCAGCCATGATGCCATGATCACGGGCCCACATTGCGGCCTGAGTGCGGTTCTGCGTGCCGAGCTTGCGCAGAACGGCCTTGACGTGAACCTTCACGGTGGCCTCGGCGAGAGCGAACTTGCGAGCGATCATCTTGTTCGATGCGCCGTCCGCAAGACAGCGCAGCACATCCAGTTCGCGATCCGTCAGGCGGTGAACCGGACCTGAGTTCAGCCCCTCCTGCATCCCCAGCGTGTTCTGGTCGGCCATAATAGGCTGGGGCCCCGCAAGCACATCGTGAACCGTCTTCCGGCGCTGTGTCATCAAGGCTGACAGGCCAGGCGATTGGACCCTCATTTCGGACATCACGAGGTCGAGGATCGTGATCAGAGTTTCACGCCGGATGCCGTGGTCGAGCACGGCCTGGGCTGCGAGCGCGAGATCCTGGGATAAGCTGTCCGCCGCAGCCGCACGTCCGAAGATGACGAGCTTCGCCTCGGGGTGAGCCGCACGCAGGCTGCGAACGGCCTCTTGGCTCGCACTGTCTTCCGGCATGGCAAGAATGAGCGTGAGTGGCCGCTGCTCATCGGCCGTGTCGCTCGCCTCGCCACAAAGTGCGCTCGGCTGGACCATCTGGAATCGTGTTCCAGCGAGGAGGGAGGCCATGCCTCCTTGAATGAGGTGGCTGGATGCGATCACCGCCGTCAACACATGCGCGCCGCAGGTCATTGTGGTCACTCCCAAACGTGGCGGCAATCCGCTCGTGTTGGCAACATGAGGCCAAGCTTGAATGTTCAAGCTCGTACCGTGCGAAGAACTACTGAGTTGGAAGCCGCACCAAGCGGGAGGTGGTCCTCAAGCTGAGGTTCTGGTTCTCGGCGGAGGACCCTGTGAGTGTCTCACCCTGCTGACTTGGTCATAGAGGTAGCCCCACAGGCGTGTGCTCGCCCTCCGAAGGGCAAGGGCAGGATCCGCATGCTACTGGTAGGAATTCTGTACGCTCGACCTTGCCAATGCGGCTTCCAAACCCAATGAGGCGATCATGTGCGCTCATCAGAAGAAGCTTGCCTCGGAGCAGGTTCGGGAACTTCGCCGAGAGGGCGGACGCTACCTGCGCGAACTTCGAGAGGCGCAAGGTCTGTCGCAGCGCCAGATGGCCTCGTTGATTGGCGCCGATTACTACACCTTCGTGTCGCAGATCGAGACGGGCCGGGGCCGCATCCCGCCGGACGGTTACCGGATCTGGTCAGAGGCGCTCGGAACAGATGTAAAGGACCTCGTCCGGAATCTGATGCGCTACTATGACCCCGTGACTCATCAGATCCTATTTAAGGATCAAACTGCAGCTCGGTCGTAGGCGGGGCAGTGGCATGATCCACCCTGCGCAGTCACTCAGGGGCTCCCGCCCTGTGAGCTAAGCTCTGTGGCCTCACGGCGTGATCTGAACGGGCCAGCTTGGCAAGACAGAGACCGTACATGGCTTCGCCGGCGCTGGCGCTCCTGCATCGAGCAATGAGGCTGCGCCCAAAGGGCTGGATGATGCAGCCTACAACGGCTTACGGCGTGGCGGTGTTATCGCCGTCCCCTATGCCCAGCTTCTCTCATGGGCAACCTCACCCAGCTTGGGCGACTCGCCCAAGGTCGGGCTCAAGCTGAAGCCGCCGAGCGGGCAAGGGCTGTGGTGAGGCCGATGATCAGTCTGCCCGAGGACAGCACCATCGACTGGGACTGGAGCAAGATCGGCCGCTAGGCTGGCGGGGTCCCGAGCCGGCGAGTCGCCGCCCCATGCGGGGAGGGGAGGTGCGACGGCGCCTGTCCCGTCCGGGGCGGTCGATTTCGCACGCGATGACTGGGTTGTTCCGTGCGCCGCCGGCCCGTCGGCGGCCCTCAGGCGCCCGGGCTCCCCAGCGCGGCGTACTCGTCGGACCCGCACAAAGCCTGCACCACCTCCTCGACCGGCACCGGCCCGGCCGCGATCTGCTCTCCCCACCAGGCCGCCCCGGCCGGATCGACCGCCCGCCCGAGGATCAGGGCATAGGCTCGCCCGACATCGGCCTCCGTCACCGCGCCGGGCTCGGGGCAGGCCAGCGCCCGCGCGAAGGCCGCCCGCTCGAACTCCGCCCCGCGCGCCTCGGCCTCGGCGAGCAGCATCGCCGCCCGCCGCGCGCCGCGCGCGTCGGCCGCGCCGAAGGAGGCGTGCGCCTCCACGTGATGGGCCGTGAGGCGCGCCATCCGGCCGAACCACTTCGCGTGGAAGTGTTTCTGATTGAACGCGATTTTCTCAAGCCGCGCGGGATCGTGCAGGAAGTCGCGGGTCGACCCGTTCTCCTCGTGCAGGAGGTTGACGGGGACCTGATAGAGCCGCGCCCCGCGCAACGTCGCCTCGAGCGAGTAGTCGACATCCATCACGTAGGCCCAGCGGTAATCCGGGTCGAAGCCGCCGATCATGTCGATGACCTCGCGCCGGATGTAGACGCCGCCGAAGGTCGCCCAGTCGACCCGGCGTACCTGAGCGAAGCGCTCGTCGTAGAGCGTCGCCTCGGCGGTCGCGGTGCCGGCCGCGACGTCGACGAAGCCGCCGATATGCGCGACGATTCCGTCCTCGATCATCCCGCCCGCGCACTGCACGTACCACGCGCCCGAAGGGTGCCGCACCGGGTAGAGCAGGTCGCAGGCGATCAGCCCCGCATCCGGCAGAGCCTCCGCCGCCGCCACGAGCCGGTCGTACCAGGTGTTCCCGCAATCCTCTGGAAGCGGCCGCATGTCGGAATGCACGATGATCACGTCGCGGCCCGGAAACGCGTTCCAGCACCGCTCGAAGGCGCGTTCCGGCCCAATCAGCTCGGTGTCCCGCCACAGGTGGAACGGCAGCGTCCGGCCCCGGTCCGCGTCGAGCCCGAAGGCCGCGACGACGCGGTCGCGGTCCGCTTCCCTGACGTAGGGGCAGATGATCACCGGCCCCTGCGGAGGCGGCGCGCCCGCCACGTCCGGCGGCAAGCCCGACACCAGCCGCCCGCCGCCCGCCCGGCGCTCGGCCGGGATCGTCCCGTCCCCGACGCCCGCGCGCACGGCATCGATGCCGGCCCCGAGGTCGCGGAAGGGCAGGGCGACGATCCCGACCGCGCTTGGGCGCCCCTCCGTCTCGGGGCGGTCGTCGGGAGCGGGCGGCCGGTGCGAGAGCTCGAGCGCCAGGACGCCCGGCGCGTGGCTCCGGAGGCCGTCGATCACGGCCGCGCGCGGGATCGCGGTGGGCTCCGAGACGAGGATCCAGTCGGCGTCATCGGCATCGAGGAGCCCCCGCGCCAGGCTGTTCCACTGGAAGCGCTCGCGTTCGCGCGGATTCATCAGGTCCGGCGGCTCATCGGCCACGACGACGTAGCGGATCTTCCGATGGAAATCGGCGAAGCGCGGCCAGTGCGCGCGAAGCTGCAAGGGCTTGGGGTCGCCGCCGGCGGTGCGCGTGGCCTCGGCGACCACGAAGGTATCAACGACGGCGTCGAGCTCGCGCAGGCGAATGGCGAGCGCCGCAACATCGCCGGTGAAGAGCATGCAGTCGAACACGCGCATGGACCGCTTAGGCCTCATGTGATGGGAGCCGAAGGCCGAGCGAGTAGCATCCGGTCGCCGCCAGAGGAACTGCGGCAACCCCGCCGCTGCCGCGGACGGCGGTACTGAGAGTTCGACAGGTCGGGCATCGCGCGTGATCGTGCTGACCTTCGGCGGAGACAATGCGACAGTTAAAGCCGTCCCGCGTGACACGAGCGAGGCGGCAGCCGGGCCGATGACAGGTCGGCCCCTGCCACAGCTCAACTGTCCACGCGACCCCTCCACCAAACTCGGTGAAGAACCTTAGGAGTAGTCCGCCCTTTGGTATGGCTTTCGAGCCTTGACGACGCCCGAGAAGGCAAAGCACCCAAATCCTGAGAAGATCGTTGCCACGCTGCGGCAGGCGGGCGTGCTGATCTCACAACAAGAGCAGCTCATCCTTTTTCAAGGAGAGCGGCCGACCGATCGGCGGATCTGAGCTCACGTGCTCACGCGAAGCGTGGCAGTTCGACAGCGTAATATGGAGTTGTCCTTGGTCGACGCGGCTCCAATTCTTACGCAGTGCATCACACCTTGTTCTCCTGGAGCGATCCCCGGCGCTTCTGTTCGAGGTGTGATTCGGGTCATCTTCGTGATTGCTGGTAGCCGGTCTGATTGGAGCGTCGCACGTGATCGTGACAGTAACCACTCGTTCAGTTAACGAGGCGACACCTCAACAGACACACTTAACACAAGATGATCTTACCAGATGGTGAGGTTAATCGGATCATAACTTGAGG
>NZ_JBAWTG010000176.1:0-7680 GCF_037106235.1 Methylobacterium nigriterrae
TCACCAGTCAGTCAGCAACGGGGCGCCCCATTTCCTCGTCATGATGGTGCGCGCCCCGCGCGCGGTTGATCTGTTGGCGAATTCGAGATTGCCGCTTCGACCGCGGCTCGAGGGCACCCCTATAGGGCTGAGCTGCGAGCGCAGGCTGCCCAATACCAGAGCGTGGCGGCAACCTTGGCAGGCGCTGAGACGAATTCGCCAACAGCATCCGACCGTTATTATTACATCGCCGGCCCCGAGACACGATGGCTCCTCACGAGACAAGATGCTCCGCCCCTAAGACGAGAGGCTCCTCGGGCTCAGGCGAGGTCGGGCTGGGCCTCGAACCATGCTTGGCGGGCGGCTCTTACGTCCGCGCGCTCCTGCTCGGCTGCGTGCGTCGCCTCTTTTTCCAGGTGATCCGATGGCGTTGGAAGAAGCGCGACGGACCGCTCGTGCTGGTCTCGACACCCTGCTCAGCTAACTGGTCGCGTAGTTCGCGCAGGAAGATGCGCGGCTCCCGTTGATAGACGGCTGTGCGATGTTTACGCTCTGACTGGGGCAGAAAATGCAACGCGAACCGGAACGGATTTTGCTGCCGGCACCTTGCTACGTTCCGCATGATGCCAGAGCGGGATCAGCGGGTTGCATTCCGGGTAGTAGCCGCCGACACAGCCTGGCGGGATATTGTAGGCCAGCACCCGGAAGCCGTCGACGCGGCGCTGGACACCGTCGCTCGCAGCGCTCACCAGGCTAATGGTCTGCGCATCGCGAAGGCCGAGGCGGGCAATGTCGGTTCTGTTCATGAAGAGCACCATGCGGGTACCCTGCACGCCCCGAAAGCGATCGTCGTAGCCGTAGATCGTGGTGTTGAACTGATCGTTCGAGCGCATGGTGATCAGGCGCAACACGTCAGGATCGGCCTGCTCCGTATCGGGATCAGTCGACAAACCGCCCGGCGTGATGAAGTTCGCCTTGCCGCTCTCGGTCTTCCAGGCTCGGTGAGCGGCGGGGATCGGCCGGCGGAAACCGCCGGGCTGCCACATGCGAGCATTGAAGTCCTTGAACTCGCTCGGATAGGTCGCCTCGATGGCATTGCGGACGCTGGCGTAGTCGCTGCCCCAGCGGTCCCAGTTGATCCGGTCGTTAGGGGCAAGCGTCGCCTTGGCGATCCCGGCGATAATCCGGGGCTCGGACAGGAGATGCGGGCTTGCCGGCTCAGCATAACCCTTCGAGCCGTGAATGCAGGCCGTCGAATCCTCCATCGCCACCGCTTGCGGCCCGCCGGGCTGCGTGTCGATTTCGATGCGTCCGAGGCAAGGCAGGATGTAGGCGATCTCGCCGTGGATCAGGTGGTTGCGATTGAGCTTCGTTGAGATCTGCACCGTCAGGCGCAGCTTGCGCCACGCTCCCTCCATCAGCACGGTCTCGGGGACCGCACGGATGAAGTTGCCTCCGAGCGCCACGAAGGCGCGGACCGAGCCACCGAGGATTCCCTCGCAAGCCTCGACGGTGTTCAGACCCTTCTCTTGTGGCGGCTCGAAGCCGTAGAGCGCCTTGAGCTTGTCGTTCGGCACCAACTCGGGCTTCTCCGTAATGCCGACCGTGCGCTGGCCCTGAACGTTGGAATGGCCGCGCACGGGGCAGATGCCGGCGCCTGGGCGCCCAATATTTCCGCGAAGTAGGAGCAAGTTGACGAGCATCTGCACGGTCTCGACACCCTTGCGATGCTGGGTCAGACCCATGCCGTAGATGCCCATTGTCGCTTTGGCCCGGCCGTAAGTCCGTGCCGCCTTTTCCAGCGCGCGACGCTGCAGGCCGGAATGGCGCTCGAGCTCTTCCCAAGACTTGGCGCGCACCGAAGCTGCGAAGGCCTCGAAGCCCTCCGTGTGTGCGTCAATGAAGGCGATGTCGATCAGCCGCCGGCCGCCGCTCTCGCGAGCCGCGTCGTCTGCCTCGATCAGAGCCTTGCAGATCCCGTAGATTGCCGCGAGGTCCCCGCCTGCCTTGACCTGAAGGTATTGCGACGAGATCCGCGTCTCGGAGCGCGTCAGCATCTCCACGGGCGATTGCGGGTTCGTGAAGCGCTCCAGTCCCCGTTCGCGGAACGGGTTGAAAGTGATGATGGGCACGCCCCGTTTGCTTGCGTCCTGGAGCGGATGTAGCATCCGCGGCGCGTTCGAGCCCGGGTTCTGGCCAAAGAAGAAGATACAATCGGTGTGCTCGAAGTCCTCGAGCAGAACGGTGCCCACCGGCGAGCCGATACTCTCCGGCAGCGCCACCGACGTCGACTCGTGACACATGTTGGAGCTGTCGGGCAGGTTGTTGTTTCCGTAGAGGCGCGCCAGCAGCCCGTACATGTAGGAGGCTTCGAGCGAGGCCCGTCCCGAGGCGTAGAACACCGTCTTTTTCGGTTCGAGCGCCTTCAACTCAGTGCCGATCTCGCGGAAGGCCTCTGACCAGGAGACGGGTCGGTATTTGTCAGTTGCCGCATCCCAGCGCATCGGTTCGGTCAGACGGCCGAGTTCCTCCAGGTCGTAGTCGCGCCAATTCTCCAGTTCGGTGACGGTGTGTTTAGCGAAGAAATCAGCCGTAATGTGCCGGCGGGTTACCTCCCAAGCCGTAGCCTTGGCGCCGTTCTCGCAGTACTCGAACACGGATGGCTTGCCAGGCTTGGCCCAGGCGCAGCTGACGCACATGAAACCGTCTGGCTTGTTCTGGTGCATCAGCAAGCCCCCGCCGCTCAGTGGGATCTGCTCACGCAGTAGGATCTCAGTCAGGGACTTGGCCGACCCCCAGCCACCTGAGGGGCCCATGTAGGGCTTGATTGTAACAGGGTCGGCCATGCCGGTTCTCCGCTCAAGCGTTGTCAGAGGCTATGAGAGGGATGGGACCCTCTCATAAGTTGCATACTGCTACGGATTGCGCACCGCCGGTTGCGGGGAGGCTGGATTTCCCGCCGGTACGCCGCTGGTGTTCGACGCGGATAGAGCGTTCGACTTGCCGCTCGTCGATCCGGTAATCTCCTGAAGTGAGGCCGCTTGGCTCTGGTCGGCGGAGCTTTGCGCAGCATTCGTGCCCTGCCAGAGCAGCAATCCCACGAGAGCAGCGAGCATCAGCCCGACGCTCACGACGAGAACATAAAGGGCCGGCTTGCCGCGTTTTCCTTGGCGACCAGCCTGACCGGTGAGTTGTTCAGCCACGGAGAACCTCGCTCGTCCGCCGTTGCGGACACTGCGCGGTCAACCTGCACAGGCTCGGATGGGTCCAGCCTGTGACGCTATGATCTCTCCAGATGCCGTTATGAGCCTGCCGCCGCTTTGTAGCGACGTCGAATGGCCATTCCTCACAACGATGATGTCTGGAGAAGCGTCCGAGAACTCGACGCCAACATCATCGCACGATCCTCTGCACGGCGCACATAGCTGCAAGCTGTAAGGAATCCGGCCGTTTTCCTGCCATGTGCGAGGAGCGCCTCGCGAGCCCTCCCAAACGGCCCCGTTTGTGTCAGGAAACCGTGACTGGAAAACTACTGACAGGAAAACGTGGCTGGGCCACTATCCTGACATGCTCGTCGGCTACGCCCGTGTCTCCACCCAGGTGCAGAGCGGCCGGCGGGAGTTCCGCTACCGCCTCCGGGGCTGTGCCAGGAGAATGGCAGTGCGCACGGCAGCGCGGCGGGCCGCAACTCCCGATCTCGCAGCCTGCAACACCTTCACGGCGTGAGGGCGCGCGGCCACAGCGGCTGCAACGTCCACCTCGTACTCGCCGATCAGGACAAGGCCAGGATCGGGATTGGCGAGGAATGCGTCCACGGCCGCAGACAAGTCTGCGGGACGGATCTCACCCGAGGAGAGAAGGCCCCCGACTGTCGGTCCTCTCATTCTGTGCCGCGCCCTGGCACTTCGGCCCGCCCGTCCGCATCAAGCACGGGGGCCTGCTTGAACAGCTTACCGGTGGTCGGGTCCGTTGCCATAGGTGGAGCCCTCCACGAGGCTAAGTCTAACCCTTCCGGGGTACGGTCTCGCACTTTGTACGCGGCCGTACGGGAACTAAAGCTGGACAGTTAACGGAGCCAGACCTATACGGATGAGGCCTCTGATTTGCCGGCAATACTCTAAGTACAAATCAGATAGGCTGAAGATAGCCCTCTCATATCAGCTGTACAGGAAAAGAAATGGCTCTGTACTTCTTTGACTTTCACGATCACGAGAACTCATTCGCCGATGAGGAGGCGGCAGAGTTCGCGGACATCAAGGCTGTCTCAGAAGAAGCGCTGCGCGCGCTGTGCGAGATTGTGGCCGATCAACCGCAGCGATATGCCGACCAGATGCCCCGGATGACGGTCCGCGACAGCACCGGCAAAGCTGTGCTGGCAGTTACGCTGACGGCCTCGACCACGTGGCTCGGAGGCGAACAGCCCACCAGCATCGCAGCCTGACAGCCCCGCGATCTCAAATAGCAGCATCCACTCCGTTGGTGGCAGAAGCCGCGCGGTTGCTCCACTCAGCCGCCAGCCTCTGCTGCAGGACCCGTGCCGCCGGCTGACCCCGCCTTCCGAGCTGCAGGTAAGCGGGACCGAACTCCGCGAAAGCCTGCAGGCGCGCGACATCCGGCACGCGGACCACGTGCTTCTGCAGATCGATCAACTCACTCGCCCGGAGCCCCTGCAGCACGCGGTTCACGTGCACGGCGGAGATACCCAGCGCCTCGGCTAAGTCCGTTTGCAGCAGCTTCAGCTCGAAGCTGTTCTCGCGCGCAAGGCCAACCGCCTGCAGCCGAGCCAGCAGCTCGCAGAAGAGATGCGCTGCCCGCTTCTCGGCTGGTCGGCTGTCGTTCACGAGCCACTCGCGGGCGATGCTCAGTTCCGTCAGCGCCAGCCGCCACATGGCTCGCATAATCCCGGGATGAGCCTCGATGAGGCCAACGAACTCCTGGCGTGAGATGCTGGCCACGGTGCAAGACGTGAGCGCACGCAGCTGCAGCTCCCGCGAGCCGGTCTCCAGAGACTGTACGTCGCCGAGATCGCCCGGAAGCGCGAAGGAGACAATCCGGCGGGTGCCGTTCAGGTGCAGCCCACACCGGCCCGCAATGCCGGTCAGCACGAGGTAGAGGCGATCCGTGTCGCCAGGCGCCGCAATCGTGTCTCGCGCAGTAAAGAGCTGCGGATTGCGTGGGAGCCGCTCGAGCGCGATCTGCTCAGCCTCTGTGAGAGTAGCTGCAGAGTGCAATCTCTGGACAAAGGATCTGCTCACGTCCGTGACCCTCTCACGCCACAACTCAGGGTACAGCGCAACCCATATAGGGCGATCGCGGGCCGGTCTAGCCTTCTTCAGGTAATCCCAAGTTCCAGCCACGCGTCTGATTGAAGCACCTGCTCCTTTCCGCGGCGCAGATTTGGCCTCATGCGGCTGGACTTTGCTCAATCCCGGATCGGCGCTCGATTGATCCACGTTAGTTATTGCAGGAGCCACTGCGCGGCGTCGGCTACTTCCGCCTCATTGACGCTGTCACCGTCGCCCGGCACTCAGCTTCCTCTGCGCCAGGCCCAAATCTCTCTCGATCAAATCCTCTGTCCGTGAGACGCTGAATCCGTTGTACTGGTCGCTCATGGGGTTTGCTCCTCACCTGCGATGTGGCGGCACGCCCTGCGAGCCAGGCTTCTGGCGCAGTGCTGGGCTCTTCAACCGGCACTGCTCTTGGGCTGCTGTAACCACACCCTGACGCTTGGCGCTGCCGAGGGCCCCCAATGCGGTGAGCGCTGCGAGCAGCAGGACAGCCACCCCCCCAAGAGACCGAGCAGCATCAGATCAGTCCGAGACGTGAGCCAATCCATGTCGCCGACTAGGGCGCCATGGACGAGGATCAGCAGGAGGGCGATGAATGGGCAAAACACGCCCGCGAGGAAGAGAAGCATCCCGAGCCGCCGCATCGCCCGCTCCCTTGCCGCGGTAGACCTTGTCTGTCCGCGCCTCACCCCTGGCTTAACCGGCACCCTTCGCCTTGCGCTGGCCCTTCGGCTCAGATGAGGGGGGCGGAGCCACCTGCGGACTTCCGGCGCTGCTGGCCGAGGCCCGCGGCGCGGGCGATTTCGGCACGCTGAGCCGAATAGTTCGAGGCAGCCATCGGATAGTCGGCCGGCAGGCCATAGCGGGTGCGGTAGTCCTCTATGCTGAGCCCATGCCGGGTCAGGTGCCGCTTGAGCATCTTGTAGGGCTTACCGTCGATGAAGCTGATGAGATGGTCTGGCGTCACCGACTTGCGGATCTGCGCGGGGGTGGGTTTCTCGATCGCATCCGCCGGATCAGCAGCTTTGCCCAACCCGGTGAGCGCAGCGTGAACGCCGGCGATCACTTCCGGCAGGTCAGTGCCCCGAATCGAGTTGTTCGACACGTAGGCTGAGACGATCCGCGCCATGAGATCGACAGCGTTCGTCTGTGGCAGCGCAGCATCGTCTTCCATCGCCGGCCCCGAGCATTTGCCTGTGCGGCTGCACCTCAGCCTGAATTCGGCTGCAGCACAAGAACGCGTCAGAGAGAATTAACCACGATGTTGAGGCCAGCGCTCCTGCCCCTGGATGCGCGACCTAAGCTCGAGCGCAAAGGGGCAGAACGAAGCTGCGCTGTCGTGCTGCGCGGGCAAAGAAAACCCCAGCGCGAGGCCGGGGTAACGGACGGTTCGGTCCGTAGCTGGCGGGGAGGAACGAGCTAGCCGCGCAAAGAACGAACATCCCGGCGCACTGTCGAGTAGGCTCGGTCGCCTTGCGCAATTCGTACGTTTCTGAGCAGGAACCTTCGAACCTTCGCCCGTTTCACAAACATGCGCCGTTTTGGATCGGAGAGAACTATCAACTTGCGGAAGCTTCTCGCGGATGTTTGCGCTATCTTCTTGGACGACCTGTACATCAGCTATTTACGCGCTCAGGACATTGTAAAAACATGCAGCGAATGCGGAAAATTCTGCAAGGAAACACGTCTTGAGGTTAAGATTTTCTGCTGCAAGGCCAACGGAGGTACGCACGATGGCCTGTATACTTGTACGAGTGTAAAGGACAGTACGAGTTACGCTCTTTGCCTTAAGGGAGGAGAGCGAGACGAGATAGCTTGTTGGAACGAATGCGAGGCGACGGTGTGCAGGTGAGCCTTTCCGAGAGGCCGCGCCAATGGCCGTCCTCTGGGTTTACGCAGCTTTGAGGCATGGTCCTGCATGATGGATGAGCCCCGCCGGTTCTTCACGCCCTGGCGCGTGGCCGAGTTCGAGGGCGCGTTCCGCATCGAAGACGCCGCCGCTCTCCCGCTGGCCTACGCCTATTAGTCCGAGGACACCGCGCCGAGCCATCAGCAGCTATACGTCCCACCAGGAGGCGTGCCGGGTCGCACTGAACATCGCATCGCTGCCGGATTTGCGCGCTGCCCTCCACGGCAAGGATGGGGCAGGGGAGTTGTGGGCTGACGGGGCAAATGCGCAACACTCCGGCGGCACGCAATCCGGACCACTGCTTCCGTATTGATCCAGACGATTCCGGCCCCTTAGTGTCTGTCCGGCGACATATTGAGCGATGTCAGTGGCTTATGATTCAAGGCGGCCTGTGTGGAGGCTGCTGATGTGGACGACCGAGAACCGGGCCCGCTACGATCGAAGCGAGCTTCGTTATCCGAGCGACCTGACGGATGACGAGTGGGCGCTGATTGAGCCTCTGAT
>NZ_JBAWTG010000177.1:0-7648 GCF_037106235.1 Methylobacterium nigriterrae
TGCGGCGGCGGTTGGTGCGGCGGCCGTCGGCGCCTACGGCGCCACCTATGGCGGCTGCGGGCCATACGCCTACTACGACCGATACGCAGGCGGCTGCCGCTCCTACTAACCGGCATCCCGGTGCGCCCCGGGCCGAGGCATCGGTTCCGACTGATGAATGACCTGAGCCGATGACGGCCCGAGTCGGCGCCCCTTGACCGGTCCGCATCCACATGTCGCGAGGTCAAAAGCCATGACCCTCAGGATCTTACCTCCCCTGGTCCTTGCCGCTTGCCTGACCTCGCCCGCGCTGGCCCAATCGGCGATCAACGTGCGCCAGCCAGCTGCACTCATCCACGGCAATTATTGCGGCCTCGGCAACAACGCACCGCTGCCCCCCATCGACGCGCTCGATGCCGCCTGCGCCCGGCACGACGCCTGCACCCCGGCTAACGGCCTGCCCTCGCGGGCCTGCAACCTGCGGTTCCAACGCCAGACGGAGTTTATCTCACGCGATCCGCGGCAGCCCGACGAACTGCGTGCGTTGGCCGGCTTCATCTCCGCTGGCGCTGCCCTTCTACCCTTCGATCCAGTTGCCCCGGTTGTTGTCAGCACGGCACCGGTGTCTGGACGATACGGACGGCAACCGCCTGGCCCATACAGTCCCGCTTACTACGCTTACTAGCGCCGCCGCGGAGCGCGCCCGCCGCGAACAAGGATCGAGGTCTCACGTGCGGATGATCGCGCTCGACGAGGCCGTGGCTTCGATTCCCGATGGGGCAACGCTGATGGTCGGCGGCTTCATGGGGGTTGGAACGCCTGAGCCGCTGATGGACGAACTCGTGCGGCAGGGCCGGCGCGAGCTGACGGTCATCGCCAACGACACCGCCTCGCCCGGCATCGGCATCGGCAAGCTGGTGACTGCCAAGGCGCTCCGGCGGGTGGTCGCGAGCCATATCGGCCTCAACCCCGAGACCCAAAGGCAGATGATCGAAGAGACGCTGCAGGTGGAGCTGGTGCCGCAAGGGACGCTGGTGGAGCGCATCCGTGCCGGCGGCTGCGGCCTGGGCGGCGTTCTCACCCCCACCGGCGTTGGCACTGTCGTCGAGGAAAGCAAGCGACGGATCGAGGTCGACGGCCGGGAATACCTGCTTGAGACCGCGCTCCAGGCCGACTTCGCGCTCGTCCAGGCCTTTTTGTGCGACTATCTCGGGAACCTCACCTACGCGCTGACGGGGCGCAACTTCAATCCGCTGATCGCCATGGCGGCACGTACGGTCCTGGTCTGCGCCGAACACGTGGTTCCGGTCGGAGTGATCGCGCCCGACCACGTCGTCACGCCGGCTCCCCTCGTCGACTACGTCATCGCGAGGAGCTGACCCCATGGATCCGCAGATCGTCATTGCGCAGCGCATCGCCCACGAACTCCGCGACGGCATGCTGGTGAACCTCGGCATCGGCATTCCGACCCTGGTCGCCAACTATGTCCCGGCCGGGGTCCACGTCTTCTTCCAGTCCGAGAACGGGTTGATCGGGACGGGCCCGGTGCCGGAGCAAGGCATGGCCCTGCGCTGGCTCACCGATGCCGGCGGCAAGCCGGTGACGGCGCTGCCCGGGGCGTCGGCCTTCGACAGCGCGATGTCGTTTGGGCTCATCCGGGGCGGGCATCTCGACCTCACGGTGCTCGGCGGCCTGCAGGTCGATCAACATGGGCATCTCGCGAATTGGATGGTGCCGGGCAAGATGGTCCCGGGCATGGGCGGCGCGATGGACCTCGTGACCGGAGCCAAGCGGGTCATCGTCGCCATGCAGCACACTGCGAAGGGCCGTCCAAAGATCGTCCGCGAGTGCTCGCTGCCGCTGACCTCCGCGCGCCCGGTCGATCTTGTCGTGACGGAGCTGGCGGTGATCGCCTTCCCGGCGGGGCAAGCAACTCTCGTCGAGACGGCGGAGGGCGTCAGCGTCGAGGAGGTACGGGCAGCAACCGAGGCCGAGCTCGCCGCGCCCTGACTTGGCGCGACCTCGCGGGCACGCGGCCGAAGCGCGGATAGTCCTCTGCACAGGTGCGTTCCGGCGCTCTGTGAGGCGGGCTCGAGCTGGGAGGCGGACATAGCGGGACGCGGCAGGGTCGGATCGCTCGACCTGAGCAGCAGAGGCGCCGTGCGGGAGGCGTTTTGCGCGCTCGTCGAGCGCGAGGGCCGGGCGGTGGCCCTCGGCCTCGGCCCCGATCTCGGTGAGACGGCCCTGCTGGCGATCTGCGACGCTCTCGCGGACGACCTCAGCGTCATGCCGCGCGGCACGATCCGGGCGATAAACAGCTACATCGACGCCGACCGGCAGGTCGCTTTCGGCTCGTCCTTCGGCGAGGGCGCCCAGGTGATGCGGGACGAGACCACCCGGTGGACGAGCGGCTTCGAGCGGGCGCGGAGCCGCTTCCTCCAGAGCCTGTGAGCCGGGTCCGCCGCTCGCACGGCTCGCGGGCTCAGGGCGGCGTGCCCCCGGGCAGCTCGAGGGTGACATGCACCACGGGTCCCTCGCGCCTCTTGCTCAGCGGCAATCCGCACCGCTCGAACAGCTTCAGCATGGGGGCGTTGTCCGGCAGGACTTCGGCTGTCAGTTCCGCGAGCCCGCTCCTACGGGCGATGCCGATCAGGTGCCGCACCAGGGCGGCGCCGATGCCCTGACCCTGGTAGTGGTCGACCACGGTGAATGCCACCTCGGCCTGGCCCGGTCGCGTCACGACATAGCGAGCGCCGCCGACGACCGCACGGTCGCCACCCTCGTCCGCGGTCGCGACCAGGGCCACGTGGCTCGTGAAATCGACGTTCAGGAAGAACGCGATCTCCTTGTCGGTGAAGTGGCGCTTCGCGCCGAAGAAGCGGCGATAGAGCGACTGCGTGCTGGTGTGGTCGACGGCCGCCAACATGCCCTCTCGGTCATCCGGCCGAAGTGCGCGGATCTCCAGCGTGCGTCCATCGCGCAGGTGCTCAATGGCCGAGTAATGCGACAGGTCATCCATGGCAGCCACGCTCCTCGAAATTGCCGCCGCCCGCCTCGCGAGAAGTCGTGGCCAGCTTGACGCGCCGTAGATGCCGTTTGCCGCGGCCACGCGAGCCTTGGCGTCGCCATTAGCGAGCCCAACGGAAGCCTCGGCGAACCCGCTCGCGCTCGATTTGGCCCCAGCGCAGATGGCGGCGGAACAGCCTGTCCATGGCAAGTGCCGCCTGATCGTACTCGGCGCCGCAATTCTCGGCCCGCTCCTTCGGCAAGTCGCCGCGGTCGATGAGATAGCGGAAGGCGCGCTCGTCCGATCCGTAGGCGAGGCACAGCAGGTTGTAGAGGCGCTGTTGGAATAGGCCGTGAGCGTCGGCGAGGCCCTCCTTCTCCGGCTTCTCCTCCGCGCCGTAGCTCGCGAACAGGAAGGCGCTGCCGTTGATGATCTGCCGCGCCTGGGCCGGTTTGAGGCGCAGCAGGATCAAGGTGGCGAGTTGGTCGGCGGCGTCCTCCTCCCGGCCGAGGACGGGCACGTCCAGCAGGTGGAAGAGAGCATGACCCGTCTCGTGCAGGAACACCTGGGCGACTGGGCCAACGATGGCCTCGTGGCGGGTCACGCCGGCGGGGGAGGTGTCCGTCGGAGCCCGCTCCCGCACGTCCTGGATGAATTCGTAGCAAACGGTGACCGACTGCGTCTCGGGCGCGTACCAAGCGTTGGCCTCGCCGTTGCATTCAGCCAGGCGCAGGGTGAGGGCCTGCGGCAGCCGAACGACACTGACGATCTCGCGCAAGCCCTCAAGCAGGCGCCGCGACCGCATCTCGCGATAGATTGCCTGCGCCTCAGGCGCCTTTGGGGTTTGGTACACGACCCGGATGCGGCTGCCGTGGACGATCCCGGGCCAGGCCGGACCGGCGCACGGGACGAGCGCCAGAGCAAGGACCAGGAGAAGCGCCCGGATCATTGTTCGGCCTCCGGTGCTCAGAGGGCCGGCATTGCCCGGATGGTCTCGCGCGTGCCGCTGACGGTGAGGTCGTTGTCGAACTGATGCAGGAGGGGCACCGGGATGCCGATCTCGCCGCCGCCAAGCCAGCGCCGACGGGCGACGACGGCGACGAGCGTGGTGCCGTCGGCCGAGACCCGCACATCCTGCACGCGCCCGACAACGAGCTTGTGGTCGGCGTAGAGCCAGCGGCCGCGCAGTGTCGGGACCAGCGAGGCCGCGCCGAGCTGCATGCGCGCATCTGCCCGGTCCACAAGAGGCGATCGGGTTTCCTGCGCGCCTGCCATGCCGGCGAGCGTCATGATGGCCGTGGCGCACACCCAGTAGCGAAGATGCCTCGGCATCGCCTGCTCCCATGCTCGTTCCCCGCGGACCACGCCGGACAGAGCGTGGCCGCTTAGGCTGCCTTGGCCCTGATAGTCTCCTGGACATCCTGCGACAGGGTTGTCGTCTCGGCCTTGTAGTCGGAGCCGGCTCGGCTCAGGGACGCCGACTGCAGGTCGACGGCGTCCTTTACCGAACCGCACCGCCCGAGCGCCGATAGGTGCTCTGCCTGGGCCTCCAGGCGGCGGCTCGCGAAGCACATCATCTCGGCCGAGAGGCGAAGCGGCAGATCGAGGGCGACGGCACGCCATGTCTCCAGGCTCACGAGGAGGGCCGCGCTAGTATTGGTCTCGGCACGCGCTCGCGTAAGTCGAGGTTCGGTCGGGCGATGATTCATGACGGCCCTCCGTTCGGGAGGCGTGTGCACCACGAACATCATAGTTCGGGCCTTCGTTATGATCGAGATGAATTCAGATCGATTGCCGGATGGGCGATGGAACGTACGCTAATGCGCCAATGTTCCCCAGCCGGAATGAAGGCAATTTCTATGATATAGATTGCACGCTTACTTCGGAGGTGGCTCAGAAGATGCTGTGCCGTCTAACAAGGGCAGCAGCGAACGGCGGCGGGTGACTCAAGTCGAATTCGTACACCATGCACTGCCGGTTCAGTCAGCCGCAGATCCGTCCCGTCCGATCAAGCCGGATTATCCCAAGGGTGTAGGGGTTTGCGGTGGTCGTCTCCGCGTCGAGAGCGACCAGGCATACCTTAGAGAGGCGACGCCAAGCAGATTGCGCCGCTCCAGATCGGGCCGACCCTGATCTCCCGTCCGGGAAGGTTGGCCCGCTTCAGGTCCTTCTCGGAGTGTCAGGAGAGACTATCGTGCCGACATCCACCATCGAGCGGGCGCCGGTCGAGACCCGCGAGCACGAGAAGTACGACCGCCTGATCGCATCGGCTCAGGCGCTGCCGAAGCTGCGGGTGGCGGTTACTCATCCCTGCGATGAAGCTTCGCTCGGGGCCGCCCTGGAGGCCGCCGCGCTCGCGATCATCGAGCCCATCTTCGTGGGGCCGCGGGCGAAGATCGCCGCCGCCGCGGCCGCGCTCGGCGCGGATATCACCGCCTTCCGCCTCGTCGATGCCGAGCACAGCCACGACGCGGCCGAGAGGGCCGTCGCCCTCGCGCGGGCCGGCGAGGTCGAGGCGCTGATGAAGGGCAGCCTCCACACCGACGAGTTGATGGCGGCGGTTGTGCGCCGGGACGGCGGTCTGCGGACCGCCCGCCGTCTCAGCCATTGCTTCGTCATGGACGTGCCGGGCCACGCGACGCCCCTGATCGTCACGGACGCGGCGATCAACATCGCGCCCTCGCTGGAGGAGAAGCGCGACATCACGCAGAATGCCATTGATCTCGCGCGCGCCCTCGGGGTCGAGACCGTGCGGGTCGCCATCCTGTCGGCCATGGAGACCGTCAACGCGAAGGTGCCCTCGACGCTCGATGCGGCCGCCCTCTGCAAGATGGCCGACCGGGACCAGATCACGGGAGCCGTGCTCGACGGGCCGCTCGCCCTCGACAATGCCATCGATCTCGGCGCGGCGCGGATTAAGAAGATCCGCTCGCCCGTCGCCGGCCAGGCCAACGTGCTCGTCGTCCCCGACCTCGCAGCGGGCAACATGCTGGCCAAGAGTCTCACTTTCCTGGCCGATGCGGACGCGGCCGGGATCGTGCTCGGGGCCCGGGTTCCGATCATCCTGACGAGCCGGGCGGACGCGCGGCTGACACGCCTCGCCTCCTGCGCGGTGGCCTCCCTGGTGGCCGCCGCAGAGCGCGCGCGGCGGCCCCTTCCGGAGGTCTAGCCGATGATCCCGGTTTTGCTCGTTCTCAATGCCGGCTCGTCGAGCTTGAAGTTCCAGGTGTTCGAGCTCGGCGAGACGGAGGACCCGCACCGCGTCTTCCGGGGCTTGTTCGAGGGGCTCGGCAGTTCTCCCCGCCTGCTGATCCGGGACAGCACCGGCAGCGTGGTGACTGATGACGCGTTCGGCGGGGAGGCCGCCTTCGGCCACGAGGAAGCGCTTCTGCGCCTGGCCGCCTGGCTGCGCGAGCACAGCGGCGGCTTCCACCTCGCCGCCGTGGGGCACCGGGTCGTCCATGGTGGCATGGCGTTCTGCGCGCCGGTGCGCGTGGACGGAGATGTGCTGCGGGCGTTGGAGAGCCTCGTACCTCTCGCACCCCTGCATCAGCCGCACAACCTGGAGCCGATCCGGATCCTCCGGCGACGTTTCCCGGACCTGCCCCAGGTCGCCTGCTTCGACACGGCGTTCCATGGCAGTCAGCCCAAGATCGCCCAGCTCTACGCCCTGCCGCATGCGATGACGGAACGGGGCGTGCGGCGCTACGGCTTCCACGGACTGTCCTACGCCTACATCGCCTCGATCCTCGGGGAATACGATCCCGCTCTCGTGGCCGGCCGTGTTGTGGTCGCCCACCTGGGCAGCGGGGCCAGCCTGTGCGCTCTGAACCAAAGCATGAGCGTCGCGACCACGATGGGCTTCTCCGCCCTCGACGGGCTGCCCATGGGCACGCGCTGCGGCAGCATCGATGCCGGCGTCGTCTTCTACATGCTGCGGGAGATGAATCTCGGCGCCGCCGAGGCTGAGCGGGTCCTGTACACGCAATCAGGACTTCTCGGGGTCTCGGGACTGTCGAACGACATGCGCAAGCTGCGCGCGCTCGCGGCAGCCGATCCCAATGCCCGCCGTGCCATCGACCTGTTCGTCTATCGGATCGGGCGGGAACTCGGCTCCCTCGTGGCAGCGCTCGGCGGCATCGACGCCCTCGTGTTCACCGGCGGCATCGGCGAGAACGACGCCGCCACCCGGTCCGAGGTCCTGCGGGGCGCTGCCTGGGCGGGGTTCGCGCTCGATGAGGCGGCCAATGCCTCCGGCGGCCCCTGCGTGACGCGTGGGCCCGGCCCCGCGGCCTGGGTCATTCCGACGGACGAGGAACTGATGATCGCGCGCGGCACGCGCGAGGCGCTGGGTCAGGCCCAGCGCTAGCCGGCCCTATGAGCAACGGGAGCCTGAGATGGAAGCGCTCAAGACGAAGCCGCCGACCGAACTCGGGGACGAGACCTTCATGTCCGCTGCCGAGCTCGGCGCCTACACGGCCAAGCTGAAGGCCGCCAAGGCCATGAAGGACATGAATGCCCAGGATCGCGCCGGGAAGGCGCGGGCCGAGCTCATCAAGACCCTGTCCGAGACCATCGAGGTCACGCCCCAGAAGGTGCACGAGATCACGAAGTCGCTCCTGCACAAGCTCCGCATCGCCGCCGAGCAGGGCAAGAACGAAC
>NZ_JBAWTG010000178.1:0-7512 GCF_037106235.1 Methylobacterium nigriterrae
CCTCCGGCGGGAGACGCGGCGACGGACGCCGTCAAAGCGCCAGGCATGCTCCTCGATTGCCCAACGCACCTGATCCCAACAACGTTCCACCACCAGACAGCTATGCTCTTCGAGCGATGGACTTTTAATCTGTAGGTCCTGGGTTCGAGTCCCAGCGCGCGCACCACAGATTTTGCCCGCCCGGTCAATGACTTAGCGGGCCTTTTCATGCCCAAAACCGCCGGGAGGAGGCTTGCAACACATCGCAACACGAACTCTGATTTTACAACGGGTTACGTTCCCCAGTCGGCAGTTCCGTTCAACACGAGCGCAACACATTCTGGTGCCAGTTCACCGCCAACCTGCTGACTCGATAAAGCCGCCGTGCTTCGAAGCGCTCGCTCGTCAGAATGCGCTCGCCACGGATGCGGGTCGCAGCAATCGTGATGATCTCGTTCTTGCGCGGGTCGAGCCCTGTGGTCTCGCAGTCCACGGCTACGACCTCGTCGGGGGGAGCGTCGTCGAACAGGAAGGCGTAGCGGGGATCGGCAAGCCGTGCTCGGTCGATAGCGCGCCGCACTCTGCGGAGCATGTCAAAGCCCCTGGAGGCTGTAGCGGAGATGGATCAACTCGCGAAAACGACGCACGATGCGTAGCGCGTCGCGCAGCATGTCCCGCTCGACGGTCGGTAGAGCACCGACGTTGACGGCGGAAGTGGCGTCGGTCTGGCCCCGATGCCTTGCCTCGATCTGCGCCGAGAGCCTGAGGTTCATGAAGATCGTCAGTGCGCTGAGGATCTCTTCAGCGAACCGGGCGTCCAGCGCGCCGCGCGACGAGAGCCTCAGCGCGCTGCCTCGTCGAACCGGCTAAGGTATCGTGCTCAAGGGACAATACTCGCATGCCGTGGATGATGGGGAAGGTACCGTCGCGCTTCAGATCGATGTCCTTCTGCGGGAAACCAATCGTGGCGAAGACGGCACTGAGCACCCCCAGATCGTCTGTGGCGAACAGATCGATCAACTTGGCAACCTGTGCCAGGAGCCGAGTCTCTCCCCGGAACAGCGCGACCAGCTCTGCCTTGGCGCGGGCGAGCACGTCGGCATTGCCCGCTACTGCGACGGCGTCGGCAAAGATCGACAGGTTCATGGCGGCGTCACTGTCGGCCGAGTGAACCCAGGCTCGCAGTTGCGCCAGGTAGTCGTCGAGCGACCGCGACCAAAGTGGGTTGCGCACCATGATGTTGCCCGGGCAGGGTGGGAAGCCGAAGCCCTTCAGAGCCTGCATGAAGTCAATCCGGAATGCCGCGAGGTCAGCCTCAGGAACCGGCCAGGCCAGAAGCAGGCCATTGTCCTGGTCGGTGCGCACGCTCTGCTCGCCGCGCCCCTCGGATCGCATCAGGATCAGGCAGCTAGCTTCACGGATTGTAGGAGGCGCGACGATCTCGAAGAGCTTGCCATGCAGTCGGCTGTTGAGATCGGCCGTGATGCCGTTGATGGCCTCGACGCGCACCCCCTCTGACGATGGAGGCGTTCGACCTGGTCCTGGATGTCCTGTGCTGCCCCGGCAAGGTCGGCGGCCGATGTCGCCCGCGCAATCCGACCGGGAATCAGCTGCGAATTGCCGGCGAAGAGCCCGAGGATGTCGAGGTCGCGCAACAGCCCGACATAACGTCCATCCGCAGTCACCGCGATCCGTCGCTTGTTGGACCGCGTCATGATCAGTAGGGCATCGACGAGAAGCTGGTCGGCCTCGATCGAGACCACCTCGAACTGCGCGATCTCGCGCACCGGCGTTTCCGGGGGCAGGCGCCGGATCATGCAGGCTCGCGTTAGCTTCAGGCCGGTTACGACTCCGATCCGCCCGCGCTCATCGACGAACACAGCGTCGGTATCGGCTTCGAGCATGGCGTGCGCCGCCGCCTCCAAGGTGGCGGAACCATCGATGAAGACGGCCTCGCTGTATCGTGCATCGCGGATGCGGGTGCCGAGCACCGAGTCCATCCCTCTGGGATCGCGCGGTATCGAAAGCGCGTCCAGCTTTCGCGAGAGCTCGGCGTAGAAGAAGGCGGCAAACCCGTCGTTGCGGTGAACGAGGTCGAGAATGCTATTTCGAGGAAGTAGGAAGCAGAGTGTCTCCTCTGCTGCGACGAAATCCTCGCTCGCTTCGCTCTGTACGACTGCGCGCGTCGAAGATATCGCCTGCGCCGAGGAGGTCGTGGAGCGCTGCACCGTGGCGAGCTTCGACAGCACCCTTGATGACGACGTGCAGGAAGTCGGATGCCTGCCCCTGACGCACAATCACTGCGCCGGGGCGGAAATAGCCGACGTCGATGCGCTGCTTCAGTATCTCCGCCTCATCGTGAGTCAGACGGTCGAACAGCGGGCTCAGAGTGTCGAGGCTCTGCATCGTCTAAGCTGTCCCGACCAGTTGTGCGGCCGAGAGAGCGTACCTCGTCAATTGCGAGCGAAAAACGCTAGTCCCAACGAGGTTGCGAGCGGTGACCCCCGGCCCCATAAACGCGCTTACGTGAGGCGGCTTGCTCCGTAACACCCAAGCGGCGAGCGGCGCTGCGCCTCTGCTAAGATCCGGTAGAGCAAGCCCTATTGGAACAGCGAACGCTCAGCAAAAGGCCAATTTCCCAATATCCTGCGTCTCATTGTGAGCAGCGCTGGTAGCCGGTCCCTGTCGGGTCTTGAGCATCGTAGTAGCGTCTTAGGGCGCCGTCCGGCTGAGGCGTCATGTAAACCTTCACCTCCTGACCTGCCACGGCGTTCGCACAGTCGAGGAGGAGAAGCTGACGGTCTCCGGACGGTCGAACCGACTTGATGCTGCACGTTGCCATCGGGGTTCTCAGGCGCTTGCCGGAGACGATGAAGGCCGGTGCGAAAATGTCGACCGGCTTCTTGAACGAGGTCCCTTTGCCCGCGGAGGAATAGACGTCCGCACAGTCGCGCCCCTCCAACACCCAAGCGCCTTGATAGGCAGCGAGACCGCTCCCCGCTGCCAGCGTGTCCGACACCCCGGCTGAGGCAAGGCTCAGCCCGAGCGCTGCGGCCGCCATGGAACGTGCACCTCCCATCGCGACATCCTCCACAGATCCTATTGGAACGGTTGCCGTGTCTGGTCCGGGTGAGGGTCTGCTTCTTGCTACCGACCGAGGTTCGTCGCTGGCCGGTTGGCCTGCCGCCACGCACTCGGCGCCATGCCCGCCCAGCGTCGGAAGGCGTGCGTGAAGGCGGCCGGCTCGGAGAAGCTTAGGGCAGCCGAGATCTGCGTCATGCTCATGCAGGTATCGGCCAGGAGCTTCTTGGCCACCCGGAACTGGGCCTCGTTGGCGAGCCGCCGGAAGCTCGTGCCCTCGGCTCGCAGGCGACGGCTCAAGGTGCGGCGGGTCACCAGCCGCAGGCGAGCCACGCGCTTCGCTTGGCAGCGTTGCCGGGTTACCGCGGTTTGGAGGTACTCACGAAGCTTGTCCGTCAGCGAGGAAGGCTCCGCGGCCTCAAGCCGGCAGATGCGATCCTCTACTCTTTGACGAACGGACAGGTCCGCACCCGCGATCCGCTGCTCCAGGAGTTCTGCTGGAAACACCAAGGCGGCGGTTTCCGCGCCGAACCGGACGGGTGCGCGAAAGAAGCTGGCATACGGTGCCGTATCGCGCGGCGCCAAGCGCGGCAGCAGCGCCTCCAGGGGAACCCAGTCGGACCCGCACAGCGCCCGTAGAAGACTGGTCGCCATGGCAAGCCCGCGTTCCGCGTGATGGGCGGCGCCTTCGGCTTCCGGCTGGTGAGGGGCATAGCTGAGGACGGCGATGTCGTCGTGAACGCCGAGGCCGACCGCCGAGCCGCGGTTCTGCACGCACAGATGGGCTTCGAGTGCTCGCATTGCGTCGCCCACCGTGTCCGAGTTGCGCATCAGCAGGCCGAGTAGGCCGAGCGAGGCCAGCGTGGTGCGCTGCCCGACCAGGAGGCCGAGATGGGGGCAGCGCGTGCGCTCGGCGGCCAGAGCGATCAGGCGGCCGAGGGCCGTGAACGAGACGAGCCTGTGGATGCCGTTGAAGAGCCGTGGATCGAGGTCTGCTTCGGTGAGGAGGTCGTCGAGATCGACCCCGAGTTCGATCAGGACTGTGTGGAGCGCCTGCACGATGTCAAGCTGGGTGAAACCGGCAGGAGGAGCTTTCTCAGCCGCGTCAAAATCCTCGCCCGCGGCCGCCCCGCTCGGGTCACCTTTGGTAGGTAGTGCGACAGAGGAGAGCATAGCAATATCCTCCCGCCGCCAGATGATCACATGCAGACAACCGTGCTTGATCAAATGGGACAAGCACGTTCAATTCTTTGTGCGTGCCTCGCTCGCGGCTTGTCTGCCGCTATACGTTGTGACGTCTCGCAGCACAGGCGCTGATGCCTCTCGCACGCGGACGACACGCCCAAGCTGCGGCGTCAGTGCTTCGCGTCTGTCAGGCTGCCATTGACGATGGTGAGGTCTGCGCCCGGCGCGGCAGGCGCCTCCCCGTCGAAGATGGTCTTGATGACCTGGGCGACGCTGACCCCCACGTCCGGCGGTTGGATCGACCGCGCTCGCTGAACAGCCTCTGCCCTCAGAGCGTCGTGGTCCACGAGGCCGAGGCGCTCCAGCTCGTGCACCAGAAGCGCGCTCATCACCAATCCCGCGATGGCCTGATGTGCCGTCGCCGTCAGGGCCTTTCCGGTCTGGGCTGTACTCTCCGCCTGCATCAGAGCCAGCTCGGTCAGTTGCTCGTTGGTGAAGGGGTCGTCGATGTCGCTCATGACAAGCCCGCACTGCGGAAGCGCTTGAACCTCAAAGGTGCCGACCGGCAGCGGATCAACGATTGGCCGGCTCAAGAACGGAACCGCCTCTCATTCTTGCAGTTCCCGCGTGCTCTGCTTGATTAAGGCGTGGACATCGGTCGAGCGGCGCTAGGGGCTCGCAAGCAGCAAGTGGAGCGGGTGAAAGCCAAGGATGTCTCATCCCATAAGGCCCAATCCGCGACAGTGCCGGTTGCGTCCGAGTTGAAGGCGGCCGGCCTCTCAGCCTGCGCCATCACCCAGCGACACCTGGGCTGCGGCATCAGCCGTGTGTCACGGTCCGAGCAACTCGCAGGGTATGTTCGCGAGGACGCAAGAGGCACCGCGCATCTTGACTTGGAGGAGCGGGATCGTCATGCGCAGGACCAGCAATACGGCCGAGAACGCCAGCACCAGCAACGCTGCACGGCGGCCATCAGAGCGCGCTGCTCCGCGTATCGGCAGGGTTGTAGGCATTGTCGCTACCCTCCTTCATCGACGGCTGGATAGCGAGGCGCTCGTCGTGAGGCGGCCTCGCGGTAGGCACGCTCCCGCCACCGACGGGCATCCTCGCACCCCTGCAGCAGGAGCCATCGGCCGGCAGCGAGTGTCCCAAATCGTTTCTTCAAGCCGCCGGCGGTGGCATGAGGGTTCATGTCCAAAGCCGCTCGTTGCAAGGCCTTCCTGATCACCGTCATTCAGCGCCACGAAGAGCGCAGAACCCAGACCCATCAGAGCTGGCCGACCTGCACGCGAAGCGACCTGACCGAGAACTCTCTGTGATTGTGGACGTCGGCGCTGGTTTGCAGTTCCACGGATCGTATCAGTAGCGCCGCTCCATCCGCCGGTCGTGCCGATCCATCCTCCGTTCCTGCCGATGCATCTGTCGGTGCATCCGCCGGTCGTGTCGATCCATCCTTCGGTTGTGCCGACGCTCCATTCCCAGGGTCTGCGTCTTGATGACCAACCCGTCTGCCACGCCAGACGCTTCAACCGCAGGCTGAGAATTGCTGAGGGGAGCAGCCTTGGCTCCGCTTCCCAGTCCAAGCGCCAGCGCCGCAGCGATAGAGAGACCCGCAAGTTTCAGATACGACATAGCCCTCTCCCTCGTCTCATCGCGGTCCTCAGAACCGGCACCGCCCTCCCATTCTCGCAGTTTCTGCGTGCACTGCTTGATCGAACGAGCCGATCTGAACGGAATGCGGGGCGCTCCATAACGCCCAATCCGCGACAGGGCATCGCCCACAAGCTGCCCAACATGCAGGGAGTTCCCGGATGGCAGCGACCAGGTGCTGGCTGATCCTCGCGGCGCTTGCCTTCTGGGGCATAACCCCCGCTCTCCCTCAACGACCCGACGCTGGGAGGCGCTTCGTCGAGGCGGCCTACGCCTCGGCGCTCTTCCAGGCGCGCATCTCGGGCATCGCGGCGGCTAAGGACGTCAGGCCCGGCATTAAGGCTCTGGCCGAGCGCGTCCGCGATTTCCGGAAGGCGCAGTTGCCGGAGCTTGCCCAGCTCGCCAAGGCGTCCGGAGTCGAGGTGCACGACACGCTTGACCGCGAACTGCGGAGCATCGTCGAGAACATCGAACCACTGGATTATCTGGCGCTTTCCCGGCGCTACGCCGAGGCTGAGGCACAGGCCCTCGACAAGGAGGTGGCAGCCTACGAAGATGTCGCCCGCTCGGGTTCGCAGCCGGTTCAGGACTACGCCGCTGCGACCCTGGAGAGGCTGCGCAAACTCCGCAAAGCTGCGAAGGACGGACTTGCGGCTATCAGGCCGTGATGTTGCCGAGGAGGCCGTCCGAACCCCGACAGGAGCACGGGCGCGGCGGGACGAGTTCACGAACCGCCCGTTTCTGCGCCGGTCCAGGTGAGCCCTCAGGAGGGACAGACGCGGTCAGATGCTCAGTCGTGCGACCTCGATCAGGACATCCTCAAGGTAGGCCTTGATCCGGCTGATGGCGGCGGTGCCCGGCCCTGCGATGCTGAAGGCGACCAACTCGCCGCGCGCGTGCACCCTGCGGATGAGGAGTTCGGCCTTGGTGGCTACCTCGCGCTCGGTCGGGCGCGCAGAATGCTGCCCGTCTCGCGGGTCGTGATCCGGACTTCGAAGGCGGGTGACTCGTTCATCGTCCTGCCATGCGGCAGTTCCACTGCGGCAAAATCGTGACCATATGATGATGGTCAGTCATCGCGTAGTTGATACTTCGGAATTTCAGAGCCAAGCCTATCCAACGACATCGGTCCCTGAATGGGCCATCAAAAAGCTGGCCGCCGAGGCGTCCTATCAACATCCTACCCGCGGCGTCGAAGGAGAGCTTGGCGCCGGTACGATTGCGACGTTGTCGGAGCCCGCGGCTGGCGCCATCCTGGCACTACAGCGTCGACGGCCAGCTTCTGGTGCTCGCCGAAATTCCGGCTGGACCTCACCGTCCCTTACGAAACGCACGGAAGTGTCTCATCGCGCTGCCGCAGATGGGTGGGCCCGAACCGTGCCGACGTTCTAAGCTCGACTCGTATGAGGAGTTTCCGCAAGGTGGCAGGGATCGATGTTTCGGACGGGCGGGGAGCCGGGTTTGTCGCGCGAGCTTGAGGGCTCGCTGATCCACTCGTATCCGGCGGAACAGGGTGTTCCTAACCAAGATGCCTCATGCGAGGCGAACCGGCTCAGGGTAGCGGGACCCATCTTTGGCGACGGCAGCAAACCCCGTCGAGCTCCGGCCACACACCTG
>NZ_JBAWTG010000179.1:0-7491 GCF_037106235.1 Methylobacterium nigriterrae
GCCTCCTGACCGCACTTGCCGAACTGCCGCTCTCCGAGCCTCTGGTGCAGGAGATCCTGCGCTCGGGCCCGTATTCCCTCCACGCCTTCCACCACGGCGCTGGCTGTCGGGTGATTGGTGCCGTGCTGCACGGCAGGCCTAACGTCCCATTGCCAGTGGCGGCGCCGTCGCCTCGCCCGCGGTCACGCCGCCGGGGTGCCCCCATGGTGCCCGCCTCGCAACTCGACCTGTTTGCTGCGTCCGGTCTTTGAGAGTAGAGGCCTTCTGATAAGCTATTGCTACATCAAGTAAATTTTACGTGGTCTTGCCCATTGGGGGCTTTGCCCATGTGCCCGAATGTACAAAGGACCAGTAGGCCAAGAGACCAAGGACCCACTCGTGGCTTTGGGGGAACGCCCAGAAGCCCGAAAGGGTAAGCGCACAGAAGGGCAAAAGGGCACTTGCCCAGAAGCCCTGAGGTGCTTTCGGCCAATAACCCAGATGGGTTTACGCCCTGTTTACCATTTGGGCGCTAGCCCTGTCGGGCGCACGGGTTCTCGCTCGAAAGGGATTTAGGGCAATGGCTGTCGTGAGTGTTTGCTCGACCAAGGGAGGTGTCGGGAAGACAACCTTGGTCATCTGCCTCGCCGATGCCTTCGCGCGTCAGGGCGGCAGCGTCGCCATCATCGACGCTGATCCGAACGGCCACGTCGCCTCGTGGCGAGAGAGGGCAGGGGAAGACTGCGCGGTCGACGTGATCTCGGGCGTCAGCGAGAAAGCGATCCTCGATCGGATCTCGGAGGCAGCCTCGCGCTACTCCGTCGTCCTGGTCGATCTGGAAGGCGCGGCTTCGCAGGCCGTCACCTACGCCATCGCTGAGTCAGACCTGGTGCTGATACCGAGCAAGGTCTCAGGGATGGACCTGCAGGAGGTCTTCCGGACCTATGAGGTCGTCCAGCGCGCCGAACGGATGCTCCGCCGCTCAATCCCTGCCCGGGTTGTCCTGACCCAGATGTCACCTTTGCAAAGCCGTGTCGCACAGCACGCCCGGCAAGAGATCCAAAGCGCCAATATCCCGGTGCTCCGGACCGAGGTTATCCAGCGCGCGGCCTACCAAGCCATTCACTTCACGGGCTCTACACCGGCTGGTCCGGACGGAGATCCGAAGGCGCTAGGGGAGGTGGCTGGCGTCCTAGAGGAAATCCTCGCGACACTGGCTGAGCAGCAGCAGGCGGCATGACCGAGATGATGAAGCCCTCATTTCAGCCTGCGCCACGGCCGCGGCCGCGCACCAGCCCAGAGGAGGCACTGCAGCTCGCAGCGGCCACCGGCGACCTTGGGTTCACCAGGGCCTCGACGGCTCCTGAGCCGGAACGCGAAGCGCCTCCAGTCTATCAACCCATCAGCCCGAAAGCCCAAGAACCCAAATCCCCCATTGCCCCGGTCAAAGCTGCTGCTTTGAAATTCGAGGTTCCTGACGAGGTGTGGATTGCGCTGCGCCAAGAGGCACTTAATCGTCGCGTAACGGTGAAGTACCTCGTCCTCGAAGCACTGGCAGCGAAGGGCTACAACGTCGATCTGACCTCGGTCCCCGAGGACGGACGGCGCATCCGGTAAAGAGCCGAGGCATGATCACGACAGCCTTTCTGGGCATACTTGCCACCGCTCTTGGGGCTGCTGTGGCTGGCGCGATCAGTGCGCTGGCCGAGAGGTGAGGGGAGTGGCTTCCATCAGCGAACTACCCTTGCTCGAACTCACCACGGAGAACGCCGAGTTGCGCCTGCAGCTCGCCGAGGCGCAGGAGCAGTGCGTCGAGATGGCAGTCGACGCTGGCGAGCTTCACGCCGAGATACGGGTACTCCAGACCCAGCTCGCCGCAGCCGAACGGGATCGTGATGCATGGCGCGCGGAAGCGGAGCGCCTGATCCTCAAGGCGGTCGCGTGAGGAAGCGAGCAACCCGTCGTCTCTCAACATCCCCACCTGAGACGCAGCATCATCACCCCGCGCTCGCGCCCTTCTCCGGGGCTCCGCAGCCTCGACGGTCGTGCGGGACAGGACCTCACGCAGCGGCCTTGGAAGCTCTTGTGAGGCTCTTACAGTGTGTCTGCCCTCCATTGTCCGCGCGCAGCATGCCAGACGACATGCGAGCCGCCCTTGAGCGGCTGCGCCGAGCGCGAAGCGGCTGAACGATCCGTTGAGGTTAACGCCTGCTTAGCTAGCCTCTGGGTATCGGTGCTCCGGGAGGTGCCCATGACCGTTCTGTTTGGTCTGGTGGTGTTCGTGCTGATGCTGGCGGTTCTGGCTTCAAAGGGCCGCCCGACGGCCTTCCTGGGCTGCCTATGCCTGCTGGGGCTCGGCTGCGTGATCGCCTTGTCGAGCTTTAAGGGCATCGTGCGGGCAATCGCATAAACTCACTTCCAGCATCATCCGCCAAGAAAGAACTCCGCGAGCCTCGCGCTGCTGGGCTGAAGCTGGTTTCGCTTTGAGAAAGCGGGCTTAGGCGCCGAGCGCGATGATCTCCCGCAGGATCACGGCCGCGAGCCGCACACCAGGGTTGGGCTCCAGGAACTCTCCGGTATCCTCCATCTCGGCCAGGCAGCGGCGCGCCTTGGCCTGGATGGTGCGCAGCTCGCACGAGGGCTCGGCGATGGCGCGATCCGGCTCAAGCCGAGAGAAGCAGGTTGCGGCAACGAAGCCGACTGACACTATGGAGCCATGAGCGAGCCCCGACCCAAGTTCCGCCCCTACACCCTCAACGTAGCGCCCGACCCGCGCGATGAGGGTGGCTGGCTGTGGGCGATCCACAGCAACGGAAAACTGATCCAGAAATCTCGCCGGAAGCTGATCTCTGAGGCACAGGCCAAGCGGGATGCGCAGGGCGCGATGGAGATGCTTCTTGAGGACAGAACGCCCGACTAGCGTCCTGAGGATCAGGGGCGGCGCGCGCCAAAGCCCGAAGCGAGCAAACCATGTCCGAGCCGAAGAAGTTGGTCCGCGTCCTGACCACGGCAGTTCCGGAGGGCTTCGAAATCACAATCGAGGCCGATGATGGTCGCGTGCTGAGGGTGATGGCGACGGCCCAGCAGATCGAAGCTTTGGCTCGCCAGTTCACGAAGCTGGCAGACGGTGAGGAGCAGGCCGGCGGCTGAACAGGGCACCTGAAGAGGGCTCAGAGGAGATACCAATGGCCGATGACCACAGCAAAGAGCGGAAGCAGGCCGAAGCGGAGTTCGCCAAGACACAGGATCACTCGAAACCAAAGCCAGCGGACGAACCAACCGTCAGCGCAGCAGACGAGAACACCGCGCGCCTGAAGGCAGCGCGGCCGGCGCGGGACGCAGGAGACGAAAAGGCGAAGGGCAAAGGGCGGCGGTGAGCGGGCTCGCTCCCTCGCGCAGCGACAACCCCTACGAGCCCGTGAGCAGATCTAGGTCGGCAGCGTCACAGGCTCGCTCGGTGTCCCGGGTTAGGCTACGCAGGCGGTCCTGCCAGCCTCTGCCAATGTCGGTCGATGGTGGCCATCAGCACCGGCATGAACGGCGAGGACGGATTGAGGCGAGTAACCCCCGTGCTGAGGGCGTCCAAGGCCTCGGTCTGGGCGTCCAGCCCTTGGACGGGCGCAAGGTAGGCCCAGATAGCTTCGTCGACGGCGCCAACGCTGGCTGACTGCTCGTTACCGAGACGGGCCTCGAAGGTCTGCAGAGTTTGCTCAAGAGTGGCCATGGCGCATGTATGGCTCACGGATCGCAGCGATAGAACCCCCGCCCTGAGATCGCGGCCCTGCGCTCAGCAGTAAATGGCTAGCGCCAAAGGTAACTTGCCGACGTGACACAATAGGTTTTGCTTGTGAACAATTTGATATCGCTACTGGTACTGGTCTTCTATGGCACGGCGGATGGTTGTTGAGTCATCCAAAATATCAGCCAGGCTCCTGAAACGATTTCCATCTCGCGCAATTAACAGGAGTTAAGGGCAGCCACTCGCTGCTGATAACCGACAGCGCTCTCGGCGGGGGTGCTGCCTGCAGGTGAGTGTGCGATGCGAGAAGCCAGCGATTGTCCACCCAATACCGGGCCCACCTCCGATCCCGTGTTGTATGGCGTGGCACGCGGCCTGGAGCGCTTATTCCCGCCCGTCGATCACCCAACCTCCTTCGAACACGGCTCCGAGATCGGTTCGGGCCCGGGTGAGGCAATGCACGAAGAAGCACGGGATCAGCGCTGAGCCATGCACACCTCGAACAACCGAGGCCGAGCTTCGGCCGAAGATCTCAAATGCCGATATGCCCTGAGGGCCACCATCGAAGATGGCTTGGCCGATGAGCTGGGTGAGATGGCAGCACGATTGAAGCGGCAGGGCCACTTGGAGCAAGCCCAGCAGTTTCTGGACACCTCCCGCCGCCATCGCGTGGGCGCCGTGAAGTACCGCGCCTTGATGTCAGCGCTTGAGGTTGAACAGGGGTGAGGGCTACGTCGCAAGGCTGAGCGCTTCTCTGGCAGCCTCTGCGAGCGGGGGCCGCTGACCAGCGGTGGCGACCCTGGCGGGTATGTCGAAGCGCATTCTGCCGGCGGTCTATTCGCCTGAGCGTCAGCGCTCTGCCGCCACCAGTTTCGGAGCTTTGCTGACGGATCGGGTTAGCCCCTGGATCGGCGAACGAGCCCGGCCGGACTTCTGGGCAATCGCCTCATCCTGCTCCTCGATCACGCGGCGGGCTGGCTCGTCACCATCAAGGCCACCCAGGACCTCCACCGGCACCCGGCGGTTGGAGGCTTGCGATCCATTCTCATAGACCACATCGAACAGCACGAAGCCGCGCTCCTGCGGCCTCATCTTCACACGCTTTGCCATGCTCAAGGGCTCTCATTGGGATGGGCGCCGAGCGCCTGAAATGCCAACGGCCACGGATGTCAGGACTGAGTGCGCGTACATCCGGCGTCACCCGATCCCGGCATCGTGGCCGTCTCCGATCAAGCAGCGCAGAGCATTGCGACCGGCATGAGTTTGATATGGTGGCGCGATGGTTAATGTTCAATGAAGCGCCCCTGCGCGCTGAGCTGATCCAGCATCCCGCCCACGGGCCGTTTCCTGCTTTGCCGACGCCAGCTACTTAAGAGCTGGCATGACGATCTGCGGGAGATAACAGGTGGCTGCGACCACGTTGGATGAGGTGTTGCTGTAGATCAGCCCTCCAGCGGTGGGAACGAAGGCCATCCGGTAAATCTCGGTGTAGCCGCCTACCTTGCTCTTCGTGTTGAAATCGACGCAGACGACGCTGACAAGCTGACCATTCGCGCCAGGGACTATCGTTAGATCGCTAATCCTGACTGAGCGCAGGCCATGAGGATCAGCTAGGTTTTTGCGCATCCAATCGAGGATTGCGGCCTTCTCGGCTTGTGTGACTGGGCGTGCTTCTGCACCAGCCGTAGTCATCAGCATGGTCATGACGACAGACGCTCTCGCGGCCTCAGCGAGGCTCGGTACGCCCCTCATGCGGCGGTCAGGCGCTTGGTGTTTGCGGCCACATGCTCGCGGTAACGGGAAATGACCACTTCAGGTGAGCCGCCTTTCAGGATCGTACCGGCCGCTTCCATGGCCGCATCGACCTTCTCGGAGACCATCGACTGCATCTCAGCGTTGGCCTCTGATCCTCCCCAGGCGATCCTGACCAGCCGGAGTTCGATCACCTTTTGCGCCTCAAAGGCCAGCATCAGGGAACTGAAGAAGGGATTGTACATAGGGGCACTCCGCACCGCAGGACGCGGCACATATTGGTAGGAAGCTCGCTTGGTGAGTTCGCCCACCGAGCCGTCGTAGATGTTCGATGCCTACGGCAGCGCGCCGATCATGCCCTTGGCTTCCGTCATGGTGTCCTCGCAGGCGCGCTGATGACCCTGGCTGTCCTCTTGAATTGCCCTGGTGATCAGGTGGCGCGCGTCAGAAATGCGGGCGGCTGTCGGGATCATGCTGACGTCGCTCGGCTCACCGGCCGGAGCCTCCGAGAGCGCCTTCGGCGAGTTGCTGCTGCGGATCGTATGGTCGTCCTGAAGGCCAGCCACATGAACGGCACCAGCGCTATCAAGGCGGCGCTCAATCGTTCCGATCTGCTCACCACAGGAAGTCGCCCGAGCAGGAAGTTGGGCGAGACCGAGCAGGAGAGCAGACGCAGCAAGGCTGAGTACGAGGCGCATAGAGATTTCCTTTGATCGACCTATCTGCCTGCGATCCGGCCGAAGGGAACCGGGGATGCCGTGGCGGCCAGCAGAGAGTGTCCTGTTCAATCAACGGTACGCCGACCGAAATGTTGCGCTGCAGCATAAATTAATTTGCCCTGCGGTTTATGAGCACGCCGATGTCCATCAGCATCAGAGACCACGCCGCTTCTTGGGGGCACACTCGGGAGCTGGTCAGCCGTTGCCTCCAGGGCCTCGTCCTTGGGGTTCATCCGCGAGTTCCGCATCAAGCCGGGCCGCAGCTTCGCTGGGTACATCGAGCGCCTCTGCCAGCATCTTGAGAAACTGACGCTCCTGCAGGGTGTCTGGATCAATCGCCAAGCGCGCTGCGGCGTAGATGCGGATGGCTTGCTCGGGACTGCTTATCCGCTCAGTGAGTTCGTCGATGTCTGCTGGCTCGGTCAGCTCCTTCGCAAGCCAGGCGCGGGCATCGCCGCTGATCCCGGCTGCGGCTAAGGACTTGTCGAGACGCCTGCGCTCCTCCGCATCCATTAGGCCGTCCGCCATTATGGCAGCGACCATGGCACGCAGCATGATCCGCGCCTCGTCCTCGCTCACACCCGAGTGGTCGAAAGGCGTTATCGGAGCGGCGTTCTCACCTGCAGTCGGTGCGGCACTACCTTGGCGTGAGGGGGGCTTTGGGCCGCCTTGCAGCGCGCGTACGGCAAAACCTGCGACCAGCGCCAAGCCGCCCAGAACCGCTGTGGCCGCGATGCTGCTTGCGTGCCGCTCGCGCACCAGAGCATCGACCATCTGCTTTGCGTCGTTCATGGCGAGGTTCTCCGGACCACGGGTGAGATCGGTCCTGAAACTGCCAAGGCCCCCTGCCGGTTCAGGCATTCGCCCGGTTCCGAATGCTCAGGCTGTCAGCAGCGTCATTCGCAGATTTGCCGCCATTCGTACCGCTCGGTGAATGGGTTCAGCATCTGCACCGGCCGGCACGTGGTCGCGCCGGCAGGTGGGGACATCGCAGGTGGCGGCGAGGACGAGGGCACAGTCGGGCAGGTGCGCGCCGGGCAGTAAGGCGCAACCCCTTCGCTGCTGTCACACAGCGGCTGGACTGCACCGTCAATGCACTCACACGTGCACATCGCGAACGCAGAAGCGGGCGCCAAGCCGAGGACGAGACTGAGCAGCGCCCACCGCATGCCAGGTCTCTCCCGGCGTTGACTTAACCGTCCTGCCCACGCGACATGGCATGTCCGGCAGGCTCGCTCCTGCGAGTCGTGAGCCGGAGAAGGAGACCGCCGCGACGAAGACCTAAGCCCAAAACGCCAACGG
>NZ_JBAWTG010000180.1:0-7372 GCF_037106235.1 Methylobacterium nigriterrae
TCGTCTGCGCTGATATGGGGTCCGTGTCCGCAAATTGCTGTGACGACAGTCACATGGAGCGCACAGGAAGTTCTGGCGCGCGGGGCGGGAAGAGCCGCGGGGAAGCAGTCCGCCTTCCTGAGCTGGGCCTATCGTTCGACGGGTAGGGCCGACCGCTCATAATGGTCTGGTTGCAGGCCCAAGTCTTGCCCGGGCCCGCCGCGTCGGTGCTAGCTTACGCATTGCGATCGGCGCTTCGACCCCTTCGTCAAAAACGACGGTTTCCCAAACACTTCAACCTGTTAGGTTTGTGTGTCTGGAAATCAAAATGCCGGGCGATCCCGGCCCGTCCGCACGGGTTGGGCGTTGTGGAGCGTCTGCTCGCCTGCCAGCGGAGGGTTCAGCGCCCCAGTTGCGTGGGACTAATGTCCCACCTGATCAAGCAGGGGATTGCGCATTGTTCCATCTGTAAGCGGGAGGATTGTCCATGCTCCCACCTGCCGAGTCACTCACTAACGGCTTCCCAAACGGGACTGTCTGCAAGCCGAGGGCACGACGTTCCGGCGGCTCGCCAACGAGGCCCAGTTCGAGGTGGCCAAGCAGCTCCTTGCCGACCCTAGCATGAGCCTCGCACAGATCTCGGCCGCTCTGGGGGCTTCTCCGAGCCGGCCGCCTTCACGCACGCCTTCCGGCGCTGGTCGGGCATGACGCCGAGTGCGTGGCGACGGGCAAGCCGGTTCGAGCGAATGCCGGTTCCATAAGCCCGTTTCGCGGCCGAGCCCCCAGAAGGTTCGTGTAAGGGGAATTATGGAGCCGCTTGGGCCACCGCCTGCTTCGTCGCCGGCTATGGTTGAGGAGACGTCGGGTTCAGCCAGATTTGAACTGCTCGGCAAAGCCGACCTCCCGCAGAATATAGATGCCGAGATTTCAGACTACATGCACGATTACCAGTGCCGCAGCGACCACACCGGAAAGCATTAAGAAAATTAGCTCGGAAATCATCATCGGCGAGAAATAATTACAATCTCGCAACTCTGCGCGCTCATATGACGGCTTTTCGGGGTGCCTTTGAAAAAAGGCGACACGGGCAACGCCGTAAGAACGAACGCTGAAGCTGTCCGATTTTTTAATCGCGCGCCTCGATTTTTGACGACCCGTGCGGTCCGCGCCCCTACAGGCGAACGCTTTAATCGCGACCCCCAACCCCTTCGGCTGGCGAAGAACGGAGTTCATCAATCCGCTCGGCCGGCCGGCTCCCAGTGCGAATGCAACGGCTCCAGGAGCGGCTCCGCGGACCGTTCCATGGTGGGGCTGCCCTCCGCGAGCGTTCCGATCAACCGCAGGAGTTCCTGGTGCTCCGGCCCGCCACCGCCGGCGACCAGAAAGGAGCCAATCTCAAGCTCGGTCCGGAGGCCGCCGGAGCCTGGGTTCGGTTCGTGCAGGACAAAGGGGCGTCCCTTCGCCTCGTCGCGCACCAAGAACCACCGGTCACCATTCGAGCTCGCGTAGAGTTCTCGCTGCCAGATCATCGCCAAGCGCTCCTGGTTCAGCACCAGCTGCAAACTCAATCGTGCCGAGCACCGCAGGTTGCTGTGCGGCCCCGCTCCTGGCCTGTCACGGAAGGGTGTACCCTGCACCATCGCGTCGCGGATTGGGCGTTACGAAACCGAAAATGCCCAGCTAACCTGCGCGGGAGGGCGATGGGCTGGCTAGCCAGCATACTGAGTAGCTCTCAGGTGGGCGCACACTGACGGGCGCGCCCTACAGAGGCACTAACGCTTATTTCGGTCGTGTGGCCGTCCCTTCTGTCGGTTGTCCCTTGCGAGCAGGGGCGTTTCCCGTTGCCGCAGCCTTGGCGGTCCATTCCGGGTCGGAGCGCGGGCCACCCGCGGCGTTGGTCGCTCCTTGAAGCTGGCCCGGCGCGATATCGGTGACGCGCTTCCAAACCTGCGAAGCGCAGAACACCAGCATGCAGCCCTTCACGGTCAGCGTTGCGGGCTCATCGCTCCACACGCTCACGTCATAGAACTTTCCATTGTCGGCGTTGTAGACCTTGCCCTCGTAGTGCCCTTCGCCGTTCGGCTTCAGCCCGAGCAGCATCTGATGGCCGAGTTGCAGCCGACCCTGCTTGCTCGGGTCTGGGTTGTATCGGTCGGTCTTCGGTGTTCCGTTCTCATCCAGCGGCTTGCTGCCCCACACAACGTAGCCGCACAGGCGGGTGCTGTCCGAACCGAACCGCTCGGTCCGGACACGGGCGCGACCATCCTCGGTCAGCCAAGTGCCGAACGGCTCTGCCGCGCGCGCCGCGTTCGGGTGTGTGCAACTGAACACGGCGACGACAGTGATAAGAGCGACCGTAGCCGCACGAGCAATGAAGCGGGTCATCGCGTGTCTTTTCACAGGATGAGGCAGGAGAGATTGGCCCTCAGAAGGTCTCAAGCAGCGGGATGGCGCAGGCAGCGGGGTCGCTCGGGTGTGGCAAGGCATGTGTGGACGCCCCCTCGGGTGCAAGCGGAATCTCTGAACGGGCGCTGCGCGTGATCAGGTGCTGCCATGTGTTCGGCCTCTGATGCGGCGGATCACAGGCCGCGGGCCCGTATGGGACTAGGATGTGCTGGCGTTGCTCGCGCCATTCTTCCAGAGTTTGGAGCTCTCAAGCCCAGCCCACGCCAGATTGGCTCTGCCGATCAAGCGAGAGCCGAAGTGGCGGACGTGAGAATGTGCGGAGGCCACGAGAATATCACGCCCCAACCATTGCGGCAGCTCTGCGGATCCGTATTATTGCGTACACCATCTTACTGGAAGTAAACTAACATAGAGTGTTGATCCTGTGTGGCATCTCAGTAGAGTTCCGGCTCAGTGAAGTCAGGAGCTGCGAGATGCGTGCGCTAAGCTTGTGCGCCGCAGCCTTCGTGCTGGCTGCTGGTGCGTTCTGGGCAACGATCCTCACCGATCCACCGATCTCTCACGCTGCGGTCGCACCGCCCGTGAGCCACGCCGACAGAGCCGCAACCGATCATTGCGGCGCCTTCGGCATCTGCCCGTAGCCAGCCTCTGCCGTCCCGAAGGGGCCTGTCATGGCCACATCGCCAGGTCAGCTGCACGCACTTGCCGAAGTGGACCACTGCCTTGAGGAGGGCGCCGCTCTTCTCGCCCAGGCCGAGGAGCGCATGCGCGCAATCAGCCACGCTGGTGCGACTGAGGGGCACCGGCTGATGAGCGCGCACATCATCCTCAAGGCGATGCGGCGTACCCTGCAGCTGATGCAGGATCATCGCGCCGCTCTGGCCCGGCAGATCGCGGCCCCGCCTGTTGCCCCGGCTCGATCACGGCCAAGCCGCTGGTGGCCTCTCTTGGTTCGCCACCGTGCCTACCAGTCGAAAACCCTGTGAGGCGTGTCTTCTGAACTGCTGAGGAGTTCGACCCGATGGCCCTTCTCGTCGTTGCCGTGCTGTTCCTCCTGGTGGCCCTGGCGCTTGGTGAGCCGAGCCTTGCCGACCGCCTCACGAGCTTGGACGACAGGTTGGACCCCTTCCGCGACATCATCGAGCATTAGCCGGCCTCATCGCTCGGCACCGTGGCTTGAGGGCCGTTCCCGCGCGAGGTCTGCCCTGCACGTGAGTGCGTGCAATTCGCCCAGCCATCGTGCCTGCCTTCGCGGATTGGGCGTTATGGAGCCTTAGTCGTTCCTTCTTTGAGTAAGCTCTACGGGAACTCCAGCGCTTCAGACTGAGTTGTGCGCGGGTTGTGTCAGCCAGTGTGACACCCCGAGCTCTCGTGCATCTGAATGGCCATGCCGACACGCATCGCGAAGAACGTCTCGATCACCCCTGAACTTCTGCAGTTCATCCAGGCCCGGATCGCCACCGGTCGCTATCAGAACAGCAGCGAGGTCATGCGCGCTGCTCTACGAGCGCTGGAACGTGAGGAGATGGAGGATCAGGAGAGGCGCAGCCGGCTGACAACCACTCAGGTGCAGTCATGAGCCTGCATGAGCAGACTGATACGGGCGATCCCCCGCGCATCTCGACCGGGAGCGCAGCCCTCGACGACATTTTGGGCGGTGGCCTCGATGGCAACCGCATGTACCTCTACGAGGGACGGCCGGGCACCGGGAAAACCACGATCGCCCTGCAGTTCCTGCTGGAGGGCGCCCGCCAAGGTGAGCGGGTCCTCTACATCACGCTCTCGGAGACCCAGCAGGAGCTGGAGCTCGTCGCAAGACGCCACGGTTGGTTGCTCGATCAGATCGACGTATTCGAGCTCGTCTCGCCGGAGACGACACTCGACCCAGACCGCGAACTCACCGTGCTGCATCCGGCCGAGCTGGAGCTGAGCGAGACCACCAAGCTCGTGTTCGAACGCGTCAGCGAGATCAATCCGACCCGCATCGTGTTCGACAGCCTGTCAGAGCTCCGGCTCTTGGCGCAAAGCTCGCTGCGCTATCGCCGGCAGGTGCTCGCGCTGAAGCACTTCTTCACCAGCCGTCGGAGCACCGTCATCCTGCTCGACGATCTCTCCTCGCAGGAGAACGATCTGCAGCTGCACTCGATCTCGCATGGGGTCGTGCTGTTGGAGCAGCTCGCCATCGACTACGGCGCCGAGCGTCGGCGGCTGCGCGTGGTCAAGATGCGCGGTATCCGGTTCCGGGGCGGCTACCACGATTTCACGATCGAGAAGGGTGGCCTCGAGATCTACCCACGCCTCATTGCCGCTGAGCATCACGCGCCTTTCGTCGGCGAGTTCGTCTCGAGTGGCAATGCCGAGCTCGACCAGCTTGTCGGCGGTGGGCTCGAGCGCGGCACAAATGCGCTGCTTATCGGAGCCGCCGGGGTGGGCAAGTCCACTGTTGCTCTGACGTATGCCATCGCGGCAGCCGAGCGTGGCGAGCACGTCGCGTTCTTCGCCTTCGATGAGGGACGCGGGACGGTTGAGGCCAGGGCACGCACCCTTGGGCTACCTCTGCAGTCTGCGCTCGATGCCGGCTTGATCTGCTTTCAGCAGATCAACCCCGCGGAGCAGTCGCCGGGTGAGTTCGCGGCGACCGTCCGGCGCAGCGTTGAAGATGGCGGTGTGCGGGTCGTCGTCATCGACAGCCTGAATGGTTACCTCAACGCCATGCCGGATGAGCGCTTCCTCGTCCTGCAGATGCATGAGCTGCTGAGCTACCTCGCCCAGCAGGGTGTTCTGACCATCCTGGTGCTGGCCCAACACGGCATGGTTGGGCCGATGGAGACGCCTCTCGACATCAGCTACCTGAGCGACGCGGTGCTCATGCTGCGCTACTTCGAGGTGGAAGGGACGGTTCGGCGCGCGCTCTCAGTCGTGAAAAAGCGCAGTGGCCACCACGAGCACACGATCCGCGAATTCAGCCTCAGCTCACAGGGCATCACCGTCGGACCGCCGCTGAAGAACTTCGGCGGGATCTTCTCGGGCGCGCCGCGCTACTCGGGCGACGGTGCTCTTCTCATGGCGGTCGGTGAGCATGCTCAAAGCTGAACGGGATAGTCGGTGCGTTCTCGTCTTTGCCCCGATCGGACGAGATGCGGCGGCGTCGGCGGAGCTGTGCCGTCGTGTCGGCTTGTCGGTCGAGATCTGTTTGACCCTGGCGCAGGTGCTGGAAGGCATCGAGATAGGCGCGGCAGCCGTGCTGATCGCCGAGGAGGGCCTGTTCGGCCAGGACCTGTCGCCACTTTTCTCCAGTGTCGAGCGCCAGCCGCCCTGGTCTGACCTGCCGTTCGTAATCCTGACGAGCCGCCAGGAACAGCCGAGGGTTGCGGCTTGGCGTCAGCGTCTGGTCACGTCCCTGCGCAACGTCTCGCTGCTCGAGAGGCCGGTCCAGGCGATCACCCTCACCAGCACCGTACAAGCGGCGGTTCGCGCCCGTCTGCGCCAGTATGAGGTGCGTGCACTGCTCGAAGCGCGCGATCGCGCGGCACAGCAGCTAGAGGCTCTCGTTGTCGCTCGCACCAGCGAACTTGAAGAGGCCAACAGCCAGCTCCGAAAGCAGATGTCCGAACGAGCCCGCGTCGAGGAAAGCCTACGCCAAGCGCAGAAGATCGAGGCGATTGGGCAGCTAACCGGCGGCGTCGCGCATGATTTCAACAACCTGCTGATGGTGATCTCGGGCGGGCTCGACATGCTCGACCGACAGACCAATCCTGACCGTCGCAAGCGCCTCATGGACGGCATGCGTCAGGCGTCCCAACGGGGTGCTGGCCTCACGCGCCAACTACTTGCCTTCTCGCGCCGTCAGTCCCTAGCCCCGGAAGCGGTTGATCTCGAACGTCAGATCGGGAGCATGCGCGAACTGCTGGACCGTAGCCTGCGCGGCGACGTGCATGTCCGGCTAGAATTCACACCGGACCTTTGGCCGATCGAGGTCGATCCCGGCGAGCTCGAACTCGTCGTCCTGAACCTTGCCGTCAACGCCCGCGACGCCATGCCGGCGGGCGGCACCATTGTGGTGCGCGCTGAAAACGTGCCCGCATCGCCAAGCGCTGTCGGCGACTTCGTACGCCTCTCGGTTATCGACACGGGGACAGGGATGCCACCTGAGGTGAAAGCCCGCGTGTTCGAGCCGTTCTTCACGACGAAGGACATCGGGAAGGGATCCGGTCTTGGACTGGCGCAGGTGCATGGATTTGCGACCCAGTCGGGTGGGACCGTGGAGATCGAGAGCGAAGCCGGAAGAGGCACCAGCGTCATACTCCTTCTGCCGCGCTCCCAGCGGACACCCGCGGCTGATCAGCACCACCTGATCGACCTACACCTGACCCGGCCAACGACAGGATCGGTGGGATGCGTGCTCCTCGTCGAGGACGACGACGAGGTCGCCGCACTGGTCGCCGAGATGCTGGGTCAGCTCGGATATGAGGTCGTCCGCGTGGCGAGCGCGCGCGCGGCATTGGGTGCGTTGGCCAACGGTCGTGTGGTCGATGTTGTCGTATCCGACATCATGATGCCCGGTGGCATGAACGGGGTCGATCTGGCTCGTGAACTGCGCCGACGGCGGGCCGAGCTACCGGTGTTGCTGACCAGTGGCTATGCGGAGGCGGCAAAGCGCGATGCCGATGCTGAAGGCATCCGCATTCTCCCGAAGCCGTACCTGTTGACCGAGCTTGCGGCCGCCCTTCAAACGGCCCGAGGCCAGAACCTTACCGGCGAGCCTTCAACACGAGCTCACTGACACCCGAATTCGCGGACAGCATCACGGCGGGCGCGATCTCAGGGCGCCAGCGTTCCAATAGGGCTTGCCCTAGTGGACCGTTCCAAACGGCGCAAAATGCTATGGCAGGAAAACGACCGTTTTCCTGTCACCCGCGAGGAGCGCCTCGCGAGCCCTCCCAAACGGCCCCGTTTTTGTCAGGAAACCGTGACTGGAAAACTACTG
>NZ_JBAWTG010000181.1:0-7358 GCF_037106235.1 Methylobacterium nigriterrae
TGGCCCTGGAACAGGAGCGCGGCGTCCTCGACCCGGATCGTGGCCCCGGCCTCGGCCGAGACCTCGCGCGCCGCCCCCAGGCCGAAGCTCGGTCCGAGAGGCCGCCAGTGGAAATCGCCAATCGTCTTCACGATGCTCGCACCAAGCCAGTTTCGACGCTCGCCGCGTCCGCTATTCGAGCGCTACCGTACGAACAGCGCGGTGTTGGTGCGCCCGATCACACGCGAGCGCGCACCGATCACCGGTATCCACCCGCATCCGGATCGGCGGGCGGCCGGAAGGATTGGTCTCATGGTGGTCGCTTCCCCGGCCGTTGCAATCGTGATCCCCAACGGGCGCGGAAGATCGACTGAAAACCCTCGGCGCTTCAAGTGGCGGCGGAGCACAGCCACCGCTTAATCGATGAGTGGTTGTACCGAGACGATAGCTCTCATCGCAGGATGCCGATCGCGACCGGCACGAGGATCGCGGTCAGGAAGGCGTTGAGGCCCATGGCGATGCCAGCGAAGGTGCCTGCGACCTCGCTCACCTGGAAGGCGCGGGCGGTGCCGACGCCGTGGGCCGCGAGCCCCGCCGCGAAGCCCCGGGCCCGCATGTCCCTGATGCGCAGGAGGTCCATGACGGGCGTCACCAGGATCGCGCCCGTGACGCCCGTGATCATGACGAGGACGGCGGTGAGCGTCGGGTCGCCCCCGAGCGTCTCGGCGATGCCCATGGCCACGCCGGAGGTCACGGATTTCGGACTGAGCGACACGATGACCGGCCTCGGAATGCCGAGGAGCGCGGCGAGACCGATCGCCGAGCCGAGCGCCGCGATGCAGCCCACCGCCAGGGCCGCGAGCATCGGCACGAGCGCCCGCATCACCGTCGCCCGGTGCTCGTAGAGCGGCAGCGCCAGCACGACGGTGGCCGGCCCGAGCAGGAAGTGCACGAACTGCGCGCCCTCGAAATACGTGGCGTAGGGCGTTCCGGTGAGTGCCAGCACGGTTCCGGTGAGCGCAATGGCGATGAGAACCGGATTCGCCGCGGGATGTCGGTGCGTGGCTGCCGCGATCCGGTCCGCGACCAGATAGGCCGCGAGCGTCACCGTGAGCCAGAGCAGCGGCGTCCGGGAGAGATAGACCCAGACCGCGAACTCACCGGTCACGGGCGGGGCTCCTGCGGCTGCCCGGTGGAAGCCCGGGCACCCATCAGGCGCTGCACGGCGAGGAAGCTCAGAACGGTGGCGACGAGCGCCGCGACCGTCGAGACGACGAGCACGACCGCGAGCTTGGCGCCCTCGGCCCGCAGGACGTCGAGCCGCCCGACGATGCCGGCACCCGCCGGCACGAACATCAGCGACAGGTTCGCGAGCAGACCTTTGCCCGTGCGCTCCAGCGTCCCGTCGACGAGCGGAGGCGGCAGCAGGCGCGGGACGGCACCGGGGCCACGGTCGCGCAGCACGAGGAAGCCGAGCATCAGTGCCATCCCGAGGACCGGCCCGGGTATCGGCAGTCCGCTGCCGCGGGCGATCACTTCGCCGAGAAGTTGTGCAAGCAGGATAAGGGTGAGGCTCGCGATCATGCGGCTCGGCCGCCCGCCCTCACGGCGCCGTCGCCCGCTCGGCAAGCCCTTCGCCGCGGGCGCGGGCGATGCCGGCATCGTCGAAGCCGAGCAGCTTGCCGAGACGCCAGACGAGCGCCTCCTCGAACTCGTCCACGGCGCCGTCCGCTCCGGCGACCGACCAGGCCATGGCGAGGAGCCGGCCGCGTGCGCCGTCGTCCGATTCCCGGCCGATCATCTCCACGAGCACCGACAGGTCGCGGGTCTCGGCGTCGAAGGCGGAGGCGCGGGCGATCAGGGCCTCGGCCGCCTCGGGCGTCGCCGCGTAGCGCCCCTGGACGAGACGTGCCAGGCGCTCCGCCTCGGCCGGCGCGAGAACGCCGTCGGCACGGGCGACGTGGACCAGCAGCGCCGTCGCGGCGAGGTGCTCGTCGTCGCCCTCGACCGCCTCGGCCCGGGGCGCGATGCCGAAGGCATCGGCGGCATAGGCCCGAAGGCGAGCGATCAGCGACATGCGAGTCCCCGGCGTGGAAGCCCTACCCTTTCCGCCCGCCCCGCGGGCCGTCAAGGCAAGCCGGCCGCAGGGATGCGACATGGCCGCGCCCCGTGGCACGCCTGCATCGGATCCGCGGGAGCGCCGAGACAGCCCCGCCAACCTGCCTTGCCAAGACGGATCCGGCCGATTAAGAGCCTCACCCGAACGATCCGCACCGCCCCACCGGGAGCGTCGGTATCGAGCCGCAATAGCTCAGCTGGTAGAGCACCTCATTCGTAATGAGGGGGTCGGGGGTTCGAATCCCTCTTGCGGCACCATTTTCTTCAAGCACTCAGTGCAGTCTGCCAAGGCATTGCACCCCAAGACTGCCCTTTTGGGGTGCACGCCGGAATGCTCCGTGATCGTTCGCCCAGATCTACCAGCTCATGCACCATGTAGCGGTGAGTCGTTCGACCGATTGGGCTTGGAACATCTCGAATCCGTAGGGGTCAAACCGGAGCGTTAAGCGATGACTCGTTGCGGATTTTCAGCGGTTCTGCGGCGTGATTCTCTGCTGCCTCTGAACTGAGGAGGCGCGGATGACCTGGGTGGTGGCAATCCGGACCGACATCGCAAGTGCTGCTGAACTGCGGCGTCTGGCGAGACGGGAACGGCGTCGACGCACAGCCCAGCGGATGCTGGTCTTGGCCAATGCGCTCGAGGGCATGAGCCGGGCCCAGGCGGCACGAGCAGCCGAGATCGAGCGGCAGTCACTGTGCGATGCGGCCAAGTGCTTCAACACCAAGGGATTGGCCGACCTCGTCGATGATCCGCCCGGTCGCAGGCCAGAGCGCCTGACGGAGGGCGAGCAGGCTGTGCTGGTCAGCCACATCCTGCGCGGGCCCAACCCGGAGCGGGGTGAGCCGTCTGCTTGGACCCTGCCGGGAACACATTCCTAGCCCAGTTCGCGGCAACCCTGCTACGCGGCAGTGATCCATACACCCAGCCCACGAACGTCCGCTCCCGACGGAATATCTGCCTCTGTGAGCCGAAGGACCGAACTTCAGCTCGTGGCGCGTAGCCGCACCGAAGGCATGCGCTCCAGAATTTCTACTGCGCCGTCTCCTGGCGTGCCGCTTTGATCAGGCGGTCCCCATCCTCGCGTAGAAGAAGGCGATCTGTGACCAGTCCGTCCACGGACTTCGTCACGGCAGCAACATAGGCTTCCTGATCCGGATAACGCTCCTCCAGCGAAAGCCGGGGATCGCCGCTCGCCTCTCGCTCAGCTCGCGCGCGGGCAAATGGAAGCTGGCTGCCCTCGCGGTCGCACAAGGCGCCAGTTGGGAAGGGATCGGCATAGAGGTTCCAGCCCGTGAAGGTGGCGCGCGGCGCCGCAATGGCCGGCAGGCGGATACCCGCCACGTCGTTGCCGTCGGCGTCGACGCGCGGCACGAGCGGCCGGTATTGCAGCCCGCTCTCGGGCTGGGGATCGACGTAGGTGCTGAAGCGCGCGATCGTGTTCGGCGCAGTGGGGACCGGCGCACCGACGACGAAGGGGAAGCCGGTCGCGGCTGCCTCGACCAGCGTACCGTCCGACAAGCGCGGGATACGGCTTTCCGGCGGAGTCGTGCCGTCCTTGACCCATTCCTCAAGCGCGACAAGCAGTGCTCGGAGGGCGGGGGCCGGATTGAGAGTGCTCCGCAGGTTCGCGCAGGGGCCCCTATTCGAGGTCAGTCCGGCGCGCCCATAGTGAAAGGCGCTGGAGACCAGGTAGGCACGCGCCGTGGCGGGCAAGGCTACGTCGCTGCGGCCTAGCGGATCCGTTGTCAGCATCGAGGCACCCTTCTGCCAGTACTCGGTGCTGGTATTCACTTCGATCAGCAGCGGGTCGAAGCCGTCGTTGCGCAGCAGTGCGCCGGTCCGCCCCGTGACCGGGTCGTGCTGGCGCGTAGCGGAGAACGGGAAGGCGTTTTCCGGATAGAGATGATCCTCGTGCTGCGTGTTCGTCCGGGATGGCTGGCCGAAGCGCGCATTGAGGAAAACGCCACCGATGCCGGCGATGTGCGATAGCACGCCGTCGAAGACCCGATGCCCGGCTTCGTCACGGTTGAAGCCCTGATAGATGAAGTCGCGCAGGTAGCGCCCGCTCTGCGAGATGCCGAGCGCGACGGCATGCCGGATCACTCCGCCTGCCGGGTTGGCACCACCGGCAGCATCGCCCCGCAGGTAGGCCACGACATCGCGCGTGGCGGCGAAGCCGATGCCGAGGACCTTCGGTTCGGTGGCTTGGTAGGTGAACTGATAGATCGATCCGGGCAGCGGCTTGGTGCCCTTCGGCAGCAGTTCCAGCTGTCGCGGCGTCGCATAATGCCAAGCCTCCGGCGGAACGGGCCGGGGCGGATCGGCTTCCCGGCGGCGCACGGTCAGCTGCGTGTCGGCCTTGTCCTGACTGGCCGCCTTGAAGGTGAGATAGAAGGGAGCCTCCAGCGGCCCACGCGTCGCGTTGACGAGCTCATCGCGCACGGTCTCGACGATCGGCTTGCCGTCGCGGGAAGCGATCGGCACGTCGATGGCCATGCCGCCTTGCTGGCGCAGCGCGTCCGCCTCCCATCCGGCCCAAACGATGGTGTCGCCGCGGCGCAGGACAAGCCCTGTGCCGGCATCGGCGGCGTTGCTCGGGTCGTTGACGGCCTGAGCCGCCTGTGCGGGAGCATCGAGCACCCAGTTGAACAGGAACTTGCGACCGCGGTTCAACACCTCGAACAGCAGCGTGCCGCTGCCGCGTGCGGGATCTTTCGGCCGCAAGATGAACAGATCGGTCTTGTACTCGACCATGCCGCGCGCGTTGCGAGGCGCAAGAGCGATGTCGACGATTCCGGCGTTTGCTGGATCAGCAGGATCAAGCTCGCCACGAGCGGTTCCGATGACGCGCTCGTAGGAGCCGGCAGAGCCGAAGTCCGCGCCCTCAGCAAACGGCTCGACGGTGGCGATCTCGATGCTTGTGATGCGTGCCTGAGCAGGCGTGACGCTGAGCGCGCACCCGAGCGCGCCGGCGAGAACCCGACCGATCCCCATGAGCTCGTTCCTCTCCGGCTCGTTTGGAAGGCCGGTGTTGTTAGCAATCACAAATAGGGAACGGCGTCGAGTACTGCTTGAGCGACAGCGTTGAGTTTCGAGCAGCATGTAGGTCGGCGAGAAGGTATGCCCGGCCCACCGCGGTCGCAAAATCGTTCATCGTCTATGTTGAGAGCCGCACATAAAACATTTTGTTCGATAATTGATTATTATTTCCGTGATCCAAGCTGCGCACTTCTAACGAGCGACAAGCGAACTCCTGATTCTTTGCAGGTCTTCAACCTTATAGATCCGGAGGTCTGCCTGACGGCAAAAGGCGAACGTGCCAATGTTGGCAACAACATCACCATGTCGTGGCCATCGATCGGGTGTGCGGTCACCGCACTCGCAGTCAAGTCGCAGCTTGGGTTGGCCGGAAGCAGTGTTGCCGATCCCTCCGCGTTGTCGGTCCAGCTGACGATCGGGAGGCCTTCACGGCGGCGTCGTCGTGGCCACCTCCTGCTGCTGGCCCTGCCGCCATACCTCGACGATCCCGGAGCTGTTGCCAATGTCTTCGGATGGATCAGCGGCAAGAATGAGAAAGTCTGCACGACGGCCAACTTCCAAGCTGCCGCGATCGCTGAGGCCGAGAAGTTCGGCAGCCCGCGCCGTCGCGCAGATCAGGGCTTGCATCGGCGTCAGGCCCGCCTGAACCATCAGGGCAAGTTCGCGATGCTCGGCCACACCCGGAACGCGCTCGGGCGCCGCACCGCTGTCGGTTCCGAACCCGATCCGAACACCGGCGTCATGGAGAACCTTCAGATTTGCCAAGTTCATCGCCAGCGAGTCGCGAGCGGCCTGCGCCTTCGCACTCGCACGCGTCTCGCGCCGCCAGACCGGATCGTCGAACCGCGCCTTGAGGTCGGGCGCGAGCGCCATCCGGACGAACGGCGCCTGCGCCCAAGCCGGTACATCGGCGTAGGCGAAGGTCGCCTCGTCGAGGGCAAGCGTCGCGATGTACCACGTGCTGCGCGCCTTGAGCAGCGCGACGAAGTCCGGGTCGACCGGCTTGTCGCGCACGCCGTGCGCCAGCACATCCGCTCCGGCCTGAGTGACCGCGCGCGCGTCCTCCAGGTCGTGCACGTGCGCGGCGACCCGCAAGCCGAGCCGATGGGCCTCGTCGATCACGGCCACATAGACCGCCGGCTGCATCTTGGCCGGCACCGATCCACCGAAGTCGTCGAGCCAGAGCTTCACCATGTCGGTGCCGCGCGCCTTCATGGCGCGGACCGCCTCGCGGCCCTCTTCGGCGCTGGCGGGACGAAGGAGTTGGTCGGCGCTCACGCGGATCATCGCCTGCGGTGGCCCCCCATCCGGTACGCCGATGCCGCGATCGACACCGAACAAGTCGGCACCGGGGATCCGCCCTGTGTGCGCCTCGGCGCGGATCTCAGGCATGATCCCGCCGTTGAGCCCGAGCGCCATGACGGTGGTGACGCCCCGATCCGTGTAGGCCTTGAGCTGGGCCAGGATGTTCTCGCGTGTGTAGTTGTGGGCGCCAACATCCGCCCCCTTCACGATGCCGACGTGCGAGTGGTCGGAGATCAATCCGGGCATGATCGTGCGGCCCTGCTGGTCCCGGATCTCGGCATCGGGCGACACCGTGATCGACGTGCGCGGTCCTGCTGCAACGATGCGATCGCCATCAATTATCAGAACCGCATCCGGGATCGGCTGGGCTGATCGGCCGTCGATCAGCCGGGCTCCCGTGAGCGCGAGCGGTCTCGCAGCGACATTTTCGCCGCAGAGGAGGGTCAGGGCAGCTGCCACGGCTGGCAGCAGCGCGTCTCGCCGCATTGCGGTCTCCTTCCAATCGGCCGCGGGATAAGGCTGATCGCCAAGGGTGGCGTGCGATCCCGAAGCCCACGCTGTCTTCTGAGGTTGATTGAAGTGCCTCCCCTCGCGCTTGTCGAGGCGGTCGGCACGCCGAAGGTCAGCATGGTTGCAGATCGGAAGGGAGGATCACCGGCATGTGGGCCCATTGCACTGGTGTCGGCGGTGGCCGAAAATGGGGCTATGACTGATCGCTCCCCTCTTGCCGACTCCCGGGAACGGGCGACCTTGCTCCCGCCCGGCACTCGCGTGATGCGGCTTGCCGGTGTGGTCGCCGCAACCACCCTCGCGAGTGCCGCCTTCGCATGCGCCACGCCGTTCGCGGCGCTCGCGACCTGGGCGGCGCTGTCACTGCCCCGACGCGAGGGCGTCGCGCTCATCGCGCTGGCGTGGC
>NZ_JBAWTG010000182.1:0-7319 GCF_037106235.1 Methylobacterium nigriterrae
ATCTGCCTGTGCTGCCAAGAAGGAACCCTGAACCTTGGCCAAACGATGGGGATGACGACTTCGGGCCTTGGTGAGCTAAAATCCTGCTCCCGAGCACGAGCGGCATGGGCCTGAGCAAGTGGCGGGCATGGTCGTGATCAGTGCCGCAATGCTCCAGCAGCAGGGCGGTACAGAGGGTACAGGTGGTACTGCAGGGCGAGAGTGAGCCAGCTGAGGTGGTACAGCGTGATACCGGCCCCAGCGTAGGGACTGCCTGTACCACCCGTACCCTGCTCGGTACCGCTTCCGCCCAAATTTCCCCCTTCGAGTACCACCTGTACCGCCTGTACCACCCAGCATACGACAGCGCTTCCAACATCATTGGATTCTGCTCCAGCTCGGTATGAGCTGGATATGTGGCCGAGCCCTGAGAGGGGGCTTGTGGCTCCGCCGCACTCCTAGGTCGGGAGCGTTGTGGCTGTCAGGAGCCGATGATGTGACCGACGGGCTTCAGGGGCTCAATGCGATCGGCCATGATCTTCAGCATAGCCAGAAGCGGCACCGCGAGCAGAGCGCCAGGCACGCCCCAGAGCATGTGCCAGAAGAACAGCGAGACAATCACCAAAACAGGATTGAGGGTGAAGCGCTTGGCCAGGAGCATGGGCGTGATTGTCTCACCCTCGGCGATATGGATCAGCAGATACAAACTGGCTGGCATGAGCGCATACCAGGGCCAGTCGAGGCTGAGCACACCCGCGACGAAGAAGATCACGATACCAGCCAAAGGCCCGAGGATCGGGATGTAGTTCAGGAGGAACGCAGCCGCTCCCCATAGAAGCGGTGTGCCGAGGCCGCAGGCCCACATGGCAAGTCCCGTGGCTACCCCCACCAGGGCATTCATCATCGTGATGGTGAGCAGGTAACCCGAGATGTTGGTTCCAATCTCGTGAGCGATCTCAACGGCCTGGCGCTTGTTGGAGAAGGTTGGGAGGACCTCAACAAAGCCGCGCAACAGGCGGTCGCCTGAGGCAAGAAGAAAGAAGAGCAGGATCATGGTCGTGAAAAAGCGCGCCAGGATCGCCGCGGTACTCGTCGCCAGATAGCCTGCCAGACCGGAAGCCGGCCGTGCAGTGACGGTTTGGCTCTGCTCCGCTTGCCCTGTGGTCGCCGTAAGGCTCTCAATTGCATGCAGTCCCTGCTGGAGCAGATCGAGAGGATGGTGCAGGACGGCAAGCTTCTCCTTCAGCAGCGATAGGCTTTCGGGAGCGCGTTGGATCCACCCTGATGCCGGGATGGAGATGGTAAAGCCAACACCTGCGATCGCGCCGAACACCACCAGGATCAGCAACGCTGCGGCGAGCGAGTTGGGCAAGCGAAGCCGTTCATGCAGGATCCGCATGACGGGCCCGAGCAGAAGCTTCAAGACGAGCGCGAGGACGATCGGCAGGATGATCTCCCGACCAAGGTAGAGCGTGTAGACGATCGCGAGCAGACTGAGCACCAGGATTCCAACCGAGCGGATCCCGTGAGGGACGGCCTCACCGGCTGCAACCGCTTCACGGGCTTCGCGCTCGTCGCGCTGATCGGCACGCTCACTGACCGGCGAGGGCGTAACCGCATCCTGTTCTCGCGTGACCGTCACTGCCTCCTCCCGGGCGCCTTGCGCAGCCACCAACGGGCTGGACTAGTGGAACGATCCGCGGCTGACCTGGGCTGTATTCCTCGAGCACGGAGCCCGACCGGAGGGCGGCGCCTTTTCCTTTGGTGGGTCGCCATCAACACGTGATCGGGTGAGCGGTAACCATCCTCCGGATAGAACCGTGATCGTGGAACTTAGAGCAACTCCCGCCGGCAGCTTCGCTGGGCACCTTCGGCACCCCTCAGGCCGCGCTCGTTCCCGCCTTCGCGCCGGTGATCTTTCTCAGCACGGACCGGACATGGGTGCGGATGCGCTCGTGACGCGCTGCGGCCGCCTCCGGGCTGGTCTCGTCGTTTGGTCCGCTGTCCGTCGACATGAGGAACTTGCAATCCTGTACGTAGTCTCGCCAATCCTGCCGGAGGTACGTCCGAAGCGTTCACGCCAGCACCGTGCGTTGGGCTACGATGGACTGAAGTCCCAAAAGAACCGCGGCAGCAAGGGATAAAATCCAACTCGCGGCGTTATACTGCCGTTAACCCCAACAGCGGATGAACCCTGATCACGCCGGTCAGGAGCCCATGCGTAAGCAGACCCACAGCTCTGGGCTGGGGGTCACGGAGGTGGGTCTGTGCTCAAGCGCTTCTACTTCGACCTCGTGCGCCAGGAGACGCTGATCCCGGACGAGATCGGGGTCGAAGCTGCGGATCTGGACGAAGCGCTCGAGCAGGCACAACTCGCCCTCGCGGAGATGCGCGAGGACGGAGAAGCCGTCTCAGACGAGGGCTGGGCACTGCTGATCCGCGACGAGGCCGGCACCCTGCTGCGGAGGCTGTCCCTCTGAGCCAGACGTAGAGGCCGGCTGGATGCCGTGCTCGCGAGCCCAGATCGCGGCCTGCGTGCGGTTCTGCGTCCCTAGTTTGCGCATGATCGCCTTGACGTGCACCTTCACCGTCGCCTCGGCCAGATCGTACTTGCGGGCGATCAGCTTGTTAGAGGTACCTTCCGCCAGACTGCGCAGCACGTCGAGTTCGCGATTTGAGAGCTGGTGATGGAGCGGCGCACCTGTTCCGCTCTGCCCAGCTGGGCTCTGACCGACCAGGATGGGTTGGTGATCTGCAGTTGCAGGCCAGGCGGCGCCCGGCTGCGCAAAGAGCCAGGAGAACAGACCGGCGGATTGGACCGTCACGCCCGCCATGAGCACCTCAAGGACGCTGAGCAGCGCCTCGCGGCTGATCCCATAGTCGAGCACCGCCTGGGCGGAGAGGCAGAGGTCCCGCGGCAAGCGCTCCGGTGCGGCGGCGCGTCCGAAGACGACGAGCTTCGCCTCCGGGTAGGTGGCCTGCAGGCTGCGAAGTGCCTCGAACCCGGATGCGTCTTCGAGCGCTGCGAGAATGAGTGCGGGACGGACCTGATCCTCTGCAGGATCGGTCGCCTCGCTTGTTGCTGCGGACGCGCTCACGACCCGAAAGCGTGATCTGTTGAGGAGGGAGCTCAGCCCCTCTCGCACGAAGGGGCTCGACGAGAGCACGGCAACATCGACGTCACAGACCATCTGGGTACCTTCCTAAAGCGTGGCCGTTCACGCGCGGTACTCCGTTAAGTGAAGATCAAACCCAAGAGTTCATTGCGCCTTCTCGCCAGGAACTACTGAGTCGGCGAGCGTACCAGGCGTGACGTTCGCACCGGTCGACGTCTGCTTCAGGAGTTTCCGCGATCGGAGCAGCGGCCTCTTAAGAATGGCAGCATACAGGAGAGGCTCGCCATGACGGTCCTGTCCATGATCGAGCATCGCAATACAGCACGCGCTCACACAGGCATTCCAGGTTACGCCGTTCTAGAGCGCGGCTCGCCGATGGGACGTCGCGCACGCTCGACAACCTCGTTGCGTATTCGGCGATGCAAGCTGCGGCCGTGGGCTGAGTGCTGGCTCGTTCAGTGGCGAGGCTGGTCGCAAGGTGCCGCCTCTCAAATGGAGCGGAAGGCGATGCGTGCTGATCCGTTGACAGAACCAGCATGAGCTTTCCTCAGTGAGCCCCGGCGGCGAGCTGCCGGGGTTTGCTTTTGAGCGGCTGGATCTGAGCGTCAGGTCAGTGAGCCGCAGGCTTGTTGGCGGGAGGCGGATTGGCGGGAGCGCCGGGAGCCGGCGCGGGATTGGCGGGCGCCGTGGTGCTGGCAGGGGGCGGGGTGGTTGTCTCAGCCTTCTTCTCGTCCTTACAGGCAGCGAGTGCGAGCAGGCCGATGAGCGGCAGCAGGGTGCGCATACGCATGAGCGTTCCTCTTTGTTGACCAGCCTTCATGAGGCTGCAGGTAACGCCAAGCTGGCCCAAGGAGTTCAGACTCAAACTTGCGCTGGCGGACCAATGGGCCTGCAGCGGCCCTATTCGGCGGCCTGTGCACGTGGGCGGCCACATTCCGCTGCTACTCGCAGCCTCGAGCTCCCGCTGCACCGACAGCGCCGACCTCATGCCGCTCCATCCATCGAGATCTCGCGGATGTTGCGTTTGGCCGGCGGTCTTGAAGGTCAGTGGACACAGCGGCCTTCAGGTCCTGAATACCGATCGGTTCAAAAAGCGACCGGATGCCGTTGGCGAATTCCGATCGATATTTCCTGATGCCTGCCAAGGCTGGATATGGGCGCTCACAAGGCAACTGCGCGTGGTGCGCGATCGGAGAGCCGCTGGAATCCGCGAAGTGTTGAAGCCGCGGGGCACCGCGCGCAATTCCGTCCACCTTAGGGACAGCCAGGGCTACCGGCTCGGCTATGGCGGCGGCTTCTATGATCGGACAATTGCCGCGATGCCCGCGAAGCGACCCACCATCGGTGTTGGCTTCGAACTCGGACGATTGGAGACGATCTATCCGCAGCCGCACGAAATTCCGCTGAAGACGATCATCACGGAGCGGTGAACCGCATTCTTCCGCCGTTTTACTCTCCGCCCATTTCTTGGGTGGTAAAGGCGCTACCGGGTGGCACCCGAAGGGGAATGAGCACTTCAGGGCGGTACCGGTAAGTGGGACCAGGTGGTACTCGCCCCATGCGGGCAGCAATGCCGGTGCCACCCGGTACCCTGCTCGGTACCACCTCCGTCGATGACTTCCCCTTCGAGCACCGCCTGTACCGCCTGTACCCTGTAGGGAAAGGTGGTCCTGCGTGTGAGGACAAAGTCTGTGTGGGCAACACCATCGACTCCGTGCTCGGGCCGTCAACACACTTCCCAGCTGCGCTTCCGACGTGGGATAATGAAATGCGCTCAGGACCCGCCGGAGTTCGCCGATGCCTCAAGCCATGCTGGAGCAATCGACCGCCTTCGCTGAGGCCATCCAATCCCACGGACAGGCCATCGGGCATGCTGTCACAAGGATCCTCGACGGTGAGGAAGCCGGCCTCGTGCTTGGGGCTCTGCAGAGCTATCTCGACGATCTCCGTATCCTGATCGAACGCCATCCCGGCATCGAGGCAGCGGCGTCCGACCTGCTCGCCACAGCAGCTGCCTTCATCAGCGCCAGCCAGACAACCAGCGGCGCCGACACTCGCCAGCGCCGCTTTCTGGCCGAGGCTGCCTTGCGCTTTACGGCCCGGCTCGAAGCTGCGCAGCCAAGCGAGAGCGCCCGTCGGGTCGGATTAGCTTAGGCCTTCCACCGTCATGCCTGTTTCCAATAGGTAGTCAGTGCCGGCGAGTCATCTAATGGTCAGCGTGGCAGACTCCACCGTTCGGCCCATGGCGGATAGGAGCTACCCTCACTCATGCTTATGGCTACGGATCGTCTGACCGGATGAAGGTTCGGCCACGACTGTTGCCGCGCTGCCATCGACTCTAGATCTCGCGCCCGCATAGCCTGCCTGCAGGGAGGGGGCGATGATACGGATCAGGCGCGTGGTCGCGGCTGCGACCCTGGTGCTGTGTGGCTGCGTGCAATCAGTGACGATCCCGCCACTCGAAGCGTCGATCAAGGAAGCGTGCCGCGGCGAGGATCGTATGATCGCGAGCGGTGAAGGAGCGTCAGCCTATCGCTGCGGCAAAGGCCCCCATGCGCGGTATGCAGTTTACCGGGATGGCGCGCTCGTCCGAGAGGTGAACGAGGTCGAGGCCGTTGACTTCGCAGCTGGCCTTAGCTGCCTCCAGCGCGGCCATAGGCTGGGATCTCCCGAGCACGCCGTCTGCCGCACAGAAGCGGTCAATCTGACGGTAGCGCAGGCTAACCAGATGCGGGCAACTGAGAATGCCGAGGCACCGATCCCTCAGCGAGTCGCTGAGCCGCTCCAGCTCCAGGCGCGGTGAACGCTGGGGCAAATCGGGCTGACAGCGGCGAACCGTTTCTGATGATCCAGTGTCGTACCAGCCCAGTTTGCCTCGGGCCTGCTGGCCCAGATTACCGAGTACGAGGACCGCTGGTGCCGAGAGCAGCGGTCGGTGGCCTCCCGAGCAAGAGCCTGGGCAGCCTCTGTCTCCGCCTATGTCGTTGACCCAGTCACCACATGACTCAGCCGCTGGGCCCGCTAAGCAGCCTTGCTCGGCAGCAGCAGGCTCGGCCGCTTTCTTCCGGCCGCGCCCCTTTGCCGGCGCTTTGCTGCTCGCAGGCGCCTTCTTACGACCACCCTGGCTCGTGGGTGCTTGCCCGAGCGCCGGTTGGTGCAATCCAGGATTTTCTCACACCAAGGCTGCGAGAGCTGCCCACGGCACATTCGGGGCTTTGCAATATCCGGCCAAGGCGTAGTCGCGGCTATGGCTTCACAGCCTCTCACAATGGCACGGCGTGCCTCGTCCTCGCTTGCCACACACATTGAGAACCTGCACAACTTGCAGCGTGGGGTGCCCTTCAATGAAGAGACGCCCTTCCCATCCGAGTTCGTTCCCGTGGAAATCGATCCGGAACGAAACCCCGTCATGCTGGAAGCGGTACGGTTCCACGCCAGCCCTCCACCGTGAAGTCACTGTCTCCATCAACCCCCGTCTTGGTGCAGGGTTACACTCAGGGCGGTACCGGCGGTACAAGGGGTACTACAGAACGGAAACGGGCGAGCTCAGGCGGTACCGGGGCGGGACGATGTGGTACCGGCCCTGTCTCCGACCTGCCAGTCCCGCCTTGTCCCCCGTCCGGTACCGCCTCCGCCCAAGATTTCCCCTTGGAGTACCACCGTACCGCCTGTACCACACGGCGAAGGACGGCGTTTCTAATAGGGGGCAGCTTCAACTCAGAAGGCGGGGACTGGGCAGTTCGCCTTCCGACAGGCTCCGCAGCCCAAGGTGTCACTTTGGCGCTTTCGAGCTCCCGCCAAAGCCCTGCTGGAACATCCGGGTGAAAGCGTCCTGAAACTGCTCGGGACTCTGCGGAACAAGGGACATCCAGCTCTTCATCACAGCCTCGGGCGAGAAGCGGTCCATCTCGGCCAGCATTCGCCGCTCCATCTCGGCCATCACCGCAGCCTGCATGAGCTGAACGTCAGGCAAACCGAAGAACGTTCGTGCCTCCTCAGGCGTGCAGTCGATCTCAACGTTGACTTTCATTGGGCCAAACCACCCTCAAGTTGAAGAAGGGTTTCAGGATGGCATATAGGCGCCACAAGCACTCGCACACCGTTCAGCATAAATCAGACACCAGCCTAACTGTTCGCAATTGCTGAGGGCCTGGAGCCTTGATCCTACGTCTCCAGCACGTAGGTTCCCGGTGCGTCGGCACGAGGCGGGTACTGTGCGTTGCC
>NZ_JBAWTG010000183.1:0-7110 GCF_037106235.1 Methylobacterium nigriterrae
CTCGATGTCGGCTGCGGCACGGGACGGTTTCTTCACTTCGCGAAGCAGGCTTGGCCGAGGCTGCCGATGCTTGGGATCGATATGTCGGAGGCCTACGCACGCGAAGCCCAGCGGCACCTGAAACACTGGGGCTGGATGAGGCTGCTCGTGGCCAATGGCGAGGCGATCCCGCTACCGGATGCGAGCCAGGACGCGGTGACCAGCATCTTCATGTTCCACGAGCTCCCCCCTAAGGTGCGCCGGATCATGTTTCGTGAATTCGCCCGTGTGCTGAAGCCCGGCGGCCGGCTCGTGGTGGCGGACTCGCTCCAGCGTGGTGACAAGTTCGAGTACGACGGGCTCCTGGACCTATTCCCGCAGAACTTTCACGAGCCGTACTATGCTGGATACGTCGATGAGGATTTCGGCGCGATGGCGCAAAGCTGCGGCTTGACGCACACAAGCGACGTGACGGCGTTCGTGGCTAAGATGATGGTGTTCGACAAGCCGCGACACCAGAGCACAAGCCGGACGCCTCGCACGGCGACTGCAGCTGCAGCCGAACCTGCTCGACGAGGGTAGCGAGTGTCACCGGGTGGGGGAGGAACGTGACGGAGTCGGACAGGCTCGGAATGGGTTCAGGAGGCCAGCCCAGGACAAGCGTGGGAATATGCGACCACCGACGGCTCACGAAGCCGGCCAGAGCAAGGCCGCTGAAGCAGCGCGGCACCTTGATGTCCGTCGTGACGAGACGGATGTCTGAGCGGCTCTCCAAATAGCTGAGAGCCTCGTCGGTGCTGACCACCTCGATGACAGAGAAACCTGCGGCAACCAGAGTATCGCCTCTGGCGATGAGGGATCGGTAGCTCCCGCAACCAAGTTGCAGAGGTGAGCAGCCGCTACAGCGGCCGGGACACATGTGCGCTTCGTCCGAGCACGTGCAAAGCCGAAACAGAGCTTATCATCGGTGGGCTGCAAACCCCGACATTGCCCCCCGTTCGGTACGGGTCCGAACTGTAGGGCGGCCCCCGGGTTCCGGCGAGCGGGAACTAACGGCGGCTCGCCTCGCTGTCACAGGCAAGACCGTGTCCGCGCCGGACGGAGATTGCCGAATGCCTGCACCGCCGCAGCCCCCTTCACCAGCTCCAACTCGCGTGCCCCCGCCCGCCACACCGGGTCTGCCAGGCCTCACCACGCTGGCCGTTGCCGTTGTGGTCATCGCGGCGCTCTATCTCGGGCGTGAGATCTTTGTGCCGCTGGTACTTGCGGTCCTGCTGAGCTTCGTGCTCACCCCGCTGGTCAACCTGCTGCGCCGCCTTCATCTCGGGCGCGTCGGTTCGGTCATAGCCACCGTTCTGATCGCACTGGGACTGATCCTCGGCATTGGCTTGGTGATCGGGCAGCAGGTCACGAGCCTGGCTGGTGATCTGCCCCGCTATCAGACCACCGTACAAAGGAAGGTCGCCAGCCTGCAGGAGGGGATGGTTGGTCGCGCCACAAGCCTCTTCCGCCACCTCAACCATCAGGTGCAGCAAGCCTCGGACAAGGCAGCCGCGCCGGCCGGGACGACGGAAACGCAGGCAGGAGCCGGCAAGGCTGCCAAACCGGTGCTGGTGCAGGTTCAGGAGCCGGACCCGTCACCTCTGAAGCTCGCACACGATGTCCTCGGGCCACTCGTCCACCCCCTGGCCACGGTCGGCATCGTGCTTGTCGTGGTGATCTTCATCCTCATGCAACGTGAGGACCTGCGCAACCGCCTCATCCGTCTGTTCGGATCGAGCGACCTGCACCAGACCACAGCAGCGATGGACGACGCCGCCCGACGGCTGAGCACCTTCTTCCTAGTCCAGCTCGGCATCAACGCCGCCTTCGGCGTGCTCATCGGGATCGGGCTGTGGTTCATCGGCGTGCCAAGCCCGATCCTCTGGGGCGTGTTCTCGGCCCTAATGCGCTTCGTGCCTTATATCGGCGCCTTCATCTCGGCAGCCGCGCCGCTAGCGCTGGCCGCTGCGGTGGATCCGGGCTGGTCGATGGTGATCTGGACGGCGGCCCTATTCCTGATCACCGAGCCGCTCATGGGGCATGTGGTCGAGCCGCTGCTCTATGGCCACTCGACTGGCTTGTCGCCCTTTGCGGTGATCGTCTCGACCCTGTTCTGGGCTTTTCTCTGGGGCCCCATCGGCCTGATCCTGGCCACGCCGTTCACCGTCTGCCTCGTGGTGCTGGGCCGGCACGTTGAGCGTCTGGAGTTCCTCGACGTGCTGCTCGGCGACCGGCCAGCGCTGACGCCTGTCGAGAACTTCTACCAGCGCATGCTCGCGGGCGACCCGGACGAGGTGCAGGAGCAGGCGGAGCTGATGCTGAAGGAGCGCTCCCTCTCCTCCTACTATGACGAGGTGGCGCTCAAAGCACTGCAACTCGCCGCCAACGACTTCCAGCGCGGCGTGTTGAAGCCGCAGCAGCTCGACACCATCAAGGATCTCACCCAATCCCTTGTCGAGGAGTTTGCCGGGCGCCCGGACGAGAAGCCGGAGGGGACAGAGCCGGAGGATGATCCGGCGGACGCCTCCCTGGCCGAGAAGACGCACCCGAAGAACGAGGCTGTGCCTGCTCAAGCACCCGCGATGGACAAGCGTCCGCCGATCTGGCGCGGCGAGGCCCCGGTCATGTGCATTGCCGGTCGGGGACCGTTGGACGAGGGCGCCGCATCGATGCTCGCCCAGCTTCTGAGCAAGCACGGCCTCGGGGCCCGGGTAGTACCGCACGAGGCGGTATCCCGGGGCAAGGTTCGCAACCTCGACGTGAGCGGGGTGGCGATGGTTTGCGTCTCCTACCTCGACATCAGCGGCAACCCGGCTCACCTACGCTATTTGCTGCGGCGTTTGCGGGAGAAGGTGCCGGGCAGACCCGTCGTGGTCGGCCTCTGGCCGGCAGAGGATGCGATCCTGACCGACCAAGAGCTGCGCCGAGAGGTCGGGGCTGATTACTATGTCATCTCGTTGCGTCAGGCTGTTGAGACCTGCCTGGAGGCTCTGAGCAAAGACTGCGAGCGGATGGCCAAGCAACCAGGCCTGAATCTCGTGTCGATGGATGAGGGTGGAGGTCCGCCTGCCTGATCTTCCTACCAGCAAGAGAATCTCCTAGGGCCTGCCGACCCGGATCAAGGCCGCGCCGGCGCCCCGGTGAGCCCCATGGTGGGGCCCCCGAGAGGGCAGTCGGGCCGCCGCCACCCGTTGTGAACCGCCGGGACAACGGGTCGATTATGATAGGAAAATAACAGTGTTGTCTGTCTCTTCTTCTCTCGGCTGTGATTGGTCCTCGGGCGGCCTGTCACGCCTCGGAGCGGTTTCACGCATCGACCTCCTCGGCATCATCGGCGAAGGGATCCATCCCAGGCCGAAGTGGACCGGCCTTCAGTTAGGGCCGGACGAGAACGTGACTGGACTCCGGGCAAGTTGCGTCCCTCTTTGCTCAGGGACAACAGGGGCATTCTTATAGAGATCGTCTTCTTCTCTGTCCCTGTTATCCCCGGGTTGTCCCTCGCCGACGACCGATGATCCCATCGAACTCGGAGTCAGTGTGCGCCAGACCGGCCCCTGGGGACTGTGAGCGCGTAGGCGTGGTCGTGAGCGTCCAAGTCGAGGTCGATGAAGCGATGTCCGGTCCCGTCGAAGGCCGCCGGGACAGGCCTTCGCTCAAGAAGCACACCGCTGGATCCGCCGAGCGACCAAACCGGGCGTGAAGCGATCGTCTGGAGATGGTGGTTTGCGGTGATTGGACCGCCGCCCGCAAGCGGACGTTCCGCCTTGCGCCCAATGCGGCCGCTCAGCTGGCTCTGGCGACTTCTCCGAAGCAGATGGGCTGGATGGCTCCCGCTCCCGGCGTAGCAGCGCCAAGAAGGTGCTGTCGCGCAGCACGAGCTTGGAGCCACTACGATGGAGATCACGACCGTCGGCATCGACTTGGCCAAGAACGTCTTCCAAGTTCACGCCATCAGTTGCACGGGCGAGGTTCTCGTCCGGCGCGCGCTCAGGCGGGCGCAGGTGATGCCCTTCTTCCGCAAGCTCCCGCCCTGTCTGATCGGCATGGAAGCTTGCGGCGCGAGCCATCATTGGGCGCGCGAACTCACGGCCCTCGGTCACGAGGTGCGACTGATGCCGCCGGCCTACGTCAAACCGTACGTAAAGCGCGGTAAGACTGATGCGGCGGACGCCGAGGCGATCTGCGAGGCTGTCACGCGCCCGACCATGCGCTTCGTGCCGATCAAATCGGTCGAGCAGCAATCAGCCTTGTCTCTGCATCGGACGCGCGATTTCCTGGTCCGGCAGCGCACGCAGTTGGTCAACATGGTCCGCGGGCTGCTGGCCGAGTTCGGCATCGATATCCCGAAGGGCCTCACGCACGCCCTCGCCTTCGTACGGCGTGCGATCGCCGGTGAGGCGCACGAGGTCCCGAAGCTGGCCGCCAAGGTGATCGGCGCCCTGGCCGAGCAGGCGATCGCGGTGCAGGACAGTATCCACCGGCTCGAACGCGACCTGCTGGCTTGGTACCGCTCGAACGATCTCGCCCGACGCATCGCCACCGTGCCCGGCGTCGGCTTGCTCGGCGCGACCGCGCTGGCCGCCACCGTCACTGATCCGAGCCACTTCCGCTCCGGGCGTCAGTTTGCGGCCTGGCTGGGTTTGACACCGCTCAACAACTCCAGCGGCGGCAAGGAACGGCTCGGCCGGATCTCGAAGATGGGCGACCAGTACCTGCGCCGGCTTCTCGTCACCGGCATGACCTCGCTCGTCCGGCGCAACAAGCACCATCCCAGCGCGGCCGACCCGCGCCTGAAGGCACTGCTCGCTCGCAAGCCGGTCCGCCTCGCCACGGTCGCGATGGCCAACCGCACGGCGCGGGCGATCTGGGCCATCATGGTCCGGGGCGAGGTCTACCGGACGCCCGCACTCGGCATCGCGGCGGTCTGAGGAGGAACTCACCAATCAGCGCGGTACCGCGTGAAGGAGGTTGCGAGGACCCTGTGAAGTGATGGCGCACCGGTCAGACCGGGGACGAGGACAACCCGCTAAACGTCGAGGGCGTCGAAGCCCGCGAAGCAGAATGGGACCTCATCCGCGGAAACCATCAGGGCCAGCGGTCAATGACCGCGCGAACAGGCCGAACACAAGACGGCACCCGACCGAAACGCCAATCCGTCACAGATCCCCTTGCAACGCGGGAGCCATCCACACAGGACGTTGCAGCAGCTCAGATTGTAGGTCTCAGTTGGCCCGCCTTGCCAATGAGCCAAGCCATGAGCAACTCGTGCTGGACTTCCTGCGGAACCGTTCGGACATCAAGAATGCGGAGGCGCGGGAACTCACCGGCATCACATGTGACCGGGGCTCTAAAGCTTGTTCACGCCAACAATGCAGAACCCATGCCCAAAAGGATCGCTGCAGAATGCAACGGGAGGAAAGCCCGGCACGCGGTGCACCTGTTCTGACCTTGCGCCGTTCGCCAAGGCGCGTTCGAGCGTCCCTTCGAAGTCGTCAACACGGAAATCGATGTGCACCGGTGTCCAATGGCGCTCGTACCGGCGAAGGTCGTTGCTTCCTGGTGCAGGTGAGGATCCCGCCGGTTTCGCAAGAAGCCCGATCGTCGCATCACCCGAGGTCAACATTGCGTAGCCGGGATGAGGCCGGGACGTCTCGACAAAACCGAAGACATCACCAAAGAACTTCAGGCCATCTTCGATCGACGGGACGTCGATGGAAACAGTCACCTTCATCTCAGCCTTTCCACTCGCTTGTATGTTGACCGGTCTGTGCGGAGCTAAACGCGCATTAGGCCTCGATCCTGCCAGCTTTCCTTTCCAGCAAGCGTCGGCTTCCCACTCCCATTCGTGCCTTCGGCGGCAGCGGGCGTTTCCAACTTCCGTATGGGGGTCGGCTCCGAACGATGAGGCGACGCCCGGTTCACTTCCGGCAGTCAGCGCGTCAGCACGATGTGGGTCGCAAGCTCTGTTGGGACCGTCTCCGTCACCCGATAGCCCAGGCTCGGCAGGTCGATGCCCGCGAACAGGTGCTCGCCCCGGCCCAGAACAATGGGCGACACCGCCAGGTGCATTTCGTCGATCTCGCCCGCGAGCAGATACTGCCGGACCGTCGACACGCCGCCGCCGATCTTGACGTCCAAGTCGCCAGCGGCGGCCTTGGCCTGGGCGAGCGCCGCCTCGATCCCCTCGGTGACGAAATGGAAGGTCGTCCCGCCCTCCATCACGATCGGCGCCCGGGCGTGATGGGTGAGGATGAAGGCCGGCGCATGATACGGGGGATTGTCGCCCCACCAGCCCTTCCACGCGTCGTCCGGCCATTCGCCCCGGATCGGGCCGAACATATTGCGGCCGAGGATGAAGGCGCCAAAACCTTCCATCCCGGTGTCGGCGAAGCGATCGTCAGTCCCGCCGTCTTGCCCGATCATCGATCGAAAGGCCCGCGTCGGGAAGAACCAACGCATCAACTCCGGCCCGCCTTTGCCGAGCGGATGCTCCAGGCTCTGGTCCGGGCCGGCCCCGAAGCCGTCGATGGACACGGCGAAACCTCTTACGCGAACCTTTCCCATGGCCGTCAGACCTCTGCGTCCAGCATGACGATCAGGTCGTCCAGCTGCGCGAACTGCTCGCCCCACCCGCTCGTGCTTCCAGAGGCCAGGGCATCGTCGAGCGCTTCCTTCGAGGGATAGAGCTCGTGCACGACGACGCATGTCGCGCCGCCCCTTTCCTCGAAGGTCACCGTGGTGACGGGCCCATCCTCACCCCCTTCGTCGTTGGTCCAGACGAGGCGGGCATGGGGCGTCACCTCGATGTATCGGCCGAAGAACGCCATGGGCTGCTCCGAGGACGGGTGGCCCATCAGCAGACGGTACCTGCCGCCCGTGCGGATATCGGCCTCGAACGAGATCAAAGAGACGCCGCAGGATTTGGGCGCCCACCATCGCTGGAACAGCTCCGGCCTGGACCACGCTTCGAAGACGATCCGCGCCGGGCCGTCGACGGTCCGCGTGACGGCGAGCTCCCTGTCCGATGTCCGCTCCACCGTCGTGCGTGCCTTCCCAGCAGTGGGGTCATCCTGTCTGCCTGCGTTCATC
>NZ_JBAWTG010000184.1:0-6726 GCF_037106235.1 Methylobacterium nigriterrae
CTCCGTGCCCGGCATCGCCCTGAGCTCGGCGAGCGACAGCGAGACCGGCGTCCCGACATGGCCCTTCACCTCCAGGCGGAACGTCTCGGGGTCGATGGATGTCGGGATGTCGGCCAGGTGGTAGCGCACGAAGAAGGCGTCGTTCGTCGTGATCACACCCTCGTCGAAGACCGAGAAGGGCGTCTCGAGCTGCGGCGGCCGGGCCGTCATCTGCAGCAGCGGCCGCTTGCCCGGATAGGCGACGAGCGGCCGCTCGCCGTTGCCGAAGGGCAGGGTGACCGCCCCGTCCGCCGAAGCCCGCAGCGGCGAGAGCGCCGCCCCGCCGGCGCCCGCCAGCGCGGCGAGCCCCGCCCGCCGCATGAGTTCCCGCCTGTCCAGCATGGGGTACCTCCGAGTGCCTCCGCAGATGATCAGATCACCAGCCGATAGATGATGAAGGCGCCGGTCGCGATGAGCACGGAGGCGGCGATTGTCCGCAAGGTGGCGCGCGGAACATGGTGGGCCACCCCCGCGCCGACTGTGCTGCCGACCGCGAGGCCGAGCGAGAGAAGTACACTAAGGTAGATATCGAGTGAGCCAAAAGTGTAGGCGCCAAAGGTCGCGAGGGTAGCGACAGGCAATTGGATCGCCTGGCCAAGCCCGACTGCCGTGAGCACCGGATAGCCAAACGTCAGCATCAAAGGCACCAAGATCACGGGACCGCCGGTACCTGTCACTGCCGACAGCAGGCCAACGCAAGCCCCGATGGCGACAAAACTGATCGTATTGAGCGGGACCGGACTGCCGCCGGCCAAGCGTTTGTCACGAAGGTTGTACAAGCCTGACGCGATGGCGAGTGCTGCAATAAGGATCTCAATGACATGCGCATTAATGGCCGCGCTTGCCCAGGCGCCGAGCAAGGCTCCTGGTGCTGCACCAAGACACAGGCTGAGAGCGAGAGGCCATCGTATCGAGCCATTCCTGCCAAACACCAACGTGCCAGTGATGCCTGTCAGAACGTAGCCCGCCATCGCGGCGGCGATGGCGGTGCCGATCGGAATGCCGATCCCGAGGGTCATGACAGGCACCAGGATGACCCCGCCGATACCCACGCAGCCGATCATAAGACCGCTCAGCAGTCCGAGGCCAAGAAGCGTGGCCGTCATGTTCATCGCCGCGGCTTCCACCAAAGCACCTCAGCCAAACTTGTCGTACCGGATCCGATCCGGCGTCATGCGACCCTCGACGATGAGCGATCGAAGCGCGCCGTCGACCATGGGTGGTGGTCCAGCGATGTAGCTCATGACATTGTCATAGCGCCCCTTCATCGCGCGCGCGCAGACCTCGTGGACAAAACCCTCAGCGAGACGGACATGAGGATGGTCGGGATGAACAGGGGACGTCACCGCCTCGTCCGATATGGCTAAGGTAATCTCGAGATTGCCATTTGCGGCAGCGACATGCTCGCTGAAGTCGGCCAAGTAAAAGCCGTCGGCCAGCGTCCGCACTCCGAAGAACACGTAGCCCTTGTGGCTGCCGAAGTAACCTTCCTGCGCTGCCCGAGACAGGATCGACATCATGCCGGCGATGCCGGAGCCGCCGGCGATCATCAGAAGGTCATAGTTCTCTTCTGGATGAAATGTCGCTCGGCCAAGCGGCCCGAACACATCGACGGTCTGGCCTTCGCGCGCGGCGTCGAAGATCCAGTTGCCGAAGCCGCCGCCGGGCTTGCGTTTGATCACCAGCTCGAGCCGACAGGTTTCCGTCGCAAAGTTCACCATTGAGTAAGCCCGCATACCCTCGAGGTGCGGTGCGCGCAAGACGACGAACTGGCCGGCATCGAAGCTGATGGAGTCGTTCAGCGCAATCTCGAAGTGGATCACGTCCCGGGTCAGCTGCCGGACGCTGTCGATCACAGCGCTGTGGTGACGCGGAACGGCGTGGCGCGGGGAGGTGTGAACGTGGGCCGGGACACGCAGCACGCAGTCACTTTGCGGCCGGGTCTGGCACATCAGGATATCACCCTTGTCGCGCTTGAGCCCTTTATGGCCGGGCGCGGCCTCCCACCCGACAGCAACGCTGCCGGATGCGACCCGAGCACGGCAAGTGCCACAGGTTCCGGTGGCACACTCGTACGGGAGCGTCAAACCTTGCCGCAAGCCTGCATAAAGCAAATTTTCATTTGTCTCGCAGGTAAAGGCGAGAGTGCCCGATTTCGACTGGACTTCCACGTGCCAACGACGGCTCTCATCGTCCAGTGCATCCGTTTCTGAACGCGGCAAGGGCTCGAATTGGCTGACCACCGGCCCCGAGTTAATTGAAGAAGTCGTCGTCATCGCCGGTGTCTTCCTCAAAGTCGTAGGTCAGTTCCTCTTCGACGAGGGCCAGCAGGCGCCCACCCTCCTGCTTGACCTCATAGGTTTTCAGCGGCTTCTCGGCTTCGCCCATCAGGTCAAGGCTGCGCAGGTCCCAAGCCCACAGGTGTTTGGTGCAGGTCAGGACGCAATTGGCGATGACACCCGACTCCTCGAGTGGCTCCTCCATGTGCGGGCAAATCGGTGGGATCGCCCGGAAGCCGCCACCATAGTTCGCCACAACGATTCGGACGCCCTCGGCATCGACAAGCTTCAGCGAGTTCTCGGCGACCTCAGCCGCTTCGCATAAATACCTCCAGCTCATAAAGCCTCCGCTCCGCTTGGAAGTGCCCGCCGATTGTAAGTGTCGGGCTTCGCTCCGCTTCCGCTCGCGCCTTCTCGTCCTGGCTCAACGTTGGCTGCCAAGGAGGCGGCGGTGCCACCTTTGCATCCTGCGCCAACGGCCCCTTCTAGAGTGGCCAGTGGGAGCCTTTGTCGAGGCGGCGGTTGAGCAACCTGACCTCGCGCGAGACGAACTTCGCGCCCGCATCGTCAAACCGAAGCTGGTCATAGTACTTACCGACCAGGAACAGCCGGCTCTCGCCCGAGTCGATGTGTGAGTTCGTGCCGTCGAGCAGGTGTTGGAAGATCACGACCGAGGAGACCGCCTGGGCCGTTGTTCCGTCGGGCGAGATCTCAACCGTGTAGACGCTGGTATGACGGGTGAGCGGCGAATGGTCGGTGTTGTGCTTGGGCAGCAGGCGGATCAGGCTTTCGAGATCCTTGCGAGACGCATGCAGGTAAGTCATGTCGTAGTTGATCTCGGGACTCCACGATTTGATGTCGTAGTTGAAGTCTTCCGCGCAGAGCGCCAGCCAGTCATTCCAGCGCTGATCATCCAGGGATAGGCTCGCCTGGTAGATGGCGTCGCGCGCGAGCGACTGCCGCTGGTCGAGGTACGAGCCGGCCTGCGCAGTGTCGCTGCCGGTCAACATCGAGGTTCCCATTGTCTCTTCCTCCCTCTGTTTTACGGTTCATCATAACGCTGGCGTAAATGGACCGGATCAGGATTGCTCGTCTGCGCTTCGCTCTTGAGAGCGTCTCGAGTTGCACGGGTCTCAAGTTTGGTTCCGTCACGCGTTGCCGGACCGTGCTGACGGGGCCAGGAGCCCCGTCAGATGGTATTCTACGGGTTACTCGGCCGCGACAGCTGTCGGTGCCGCGTAGGGCTTCGACGGGTCGCGCGGCAGGCGGTTTATCCAGCGGCCCCACTCGTCGTAGTAGTGGCGCATGCCGTTCTCGTCGTGGATGGTCTGGTTCTCCTGACGCCCGTGCAGAATGCGGCGCGGTTCAGAGCCGGGTCGCATCGTGGTGCCTTGTCCCTGCACGCCGATGAGATCCTCGTGCAGGTTGCGGCCGAACGGACCCCAGATCGAGTTGTGGTGGTTGATCCGGGTCTGGCGCTCCTCCTGCGTGTCGCTCTTCAGCCCGAGCCCGCGGAACTCGATCATGGTCTTGTTGGGACCGAGTGGCGTGACGACGTCGCAGCGTAGCGCCGATCCGCGCAAGTTGAAGTTCATGCCTGGGAAGAGGTCGATCATGTACCACTGGTTCGGCGGCAGATGCGGGAACGACAAACCCGCACGACTCTCGAAGCCTTCGTATTGATCGTAGTTCACCTCGAAGGTCCCAACGACGATATGCCCGTGCTCGAAGGACTCGTTCTTGCGGGCAAAGTACGCGTCGTTGAAGCCCGTGACGCGGTTATGGTAGTGCATGAAATCGTGGTAAAACTCGCAGTTCGTGTCGTGCCAGAGCTTGTAGTTCGTGTCGACAATGGCCTTGTGATAGTGAAAGACTTCGAGAGGCTCCGCATCGAGCGTCTTGCGCAGGCACGCGAACGGCGCACTCGCCCAGTCCTCAAGCGGCACAGGGTTGTCGTCCAAGTTGACCCACACGAAGCCACCAAACTTCACCTCGCAGCGCAACCGCCGCAACCCAACATCCTCCTTGCTGAGGCGGTCTTGGTAACCCTCCTTCTCGCGGCTGACGTAGACGCAGTTCCCCTTCAGGTCGAACTGCCAGGCATGGAACATGCAGGTCATCCGCTTCGGGTTGCCCGAGGCCGAGGCCTCGTAGAAGCTTCCTGAGGGGCGGCGTTCGATGATCATGCCCCGGTGCGGGCAGACGTTGAGGAAGGCACGCACCACGTTGTCGGGGCCGCGGCAGACGACGACCGGCTCGTTGGCGATGCTGGTGGTGCGGAAGTCGTAGGGCTTCGGCAGCTCGGACTCATGGCAAACCGGAACCCAGGTGTGCTTGAAGATCTTCTCAAGCTCTTCGTCAAAGATCTCTTGATCCGTGTAGAGCCGGCTGTCGATCCACTCACCTGCCTGCAGGGGTGGGTTCGCGGTCCATTGCTGGTAATTTCTTGCGGGCATTCACGTTCCTCCTCACATTTTCAGTGGCCTGTGCGGCTTGAGCACTGAGAGGTCTTCGATTGTCGGCTGACCTAAACAGTGAACCAGGCGCAGACATCGGGCCGTGATGCATGGGCCGGACAACATCGAGCGAAGCGATCGAGCGATAAGGAAGCGGTGGTTGACCTGAGACCGCCGATCCGCTGAAGGCTGCCGGACGCTGTGAGCAGCCCAGGCATCGTCAGACCGAAGCATGAGCCGCGGATTGAGCTTTGGATAATTGATAGTTCTTATCCCGGCATAGGCCTGGCCCTTCTGATTGAGCCTCCGCGCCGAGCTGAGCTGCAGGCAGTTACATGCCTGGTACCGTTCAGGCACTGTGGCTGAGCTGCGAAACCGGGCAGCAGGTATCACATGTGATCCCGTCTATGATCTGCCTCGCAAGCAGAGTCCTTCTGAAGAAAACAATAGGACGTCTCCGCGGGTTCCGGCTTCTTTCAACCCTCAAGCAACTTGGGCCTGCTATGACGTCGGCCAGCCGAAGGCAACATCGACGGCGAGGAAGTGCGCGAAGCTAGGAGCGCCTCCCAGGCGGCAGGCAGCGCTCGCGTTGCCAGCGCTCCTTGCATGATGCGCCTGCTACTACCTGGCCACCTTTGGGTGGGCGACGCCAATGCCGCCGAGTGACACCAACGGAAATTGCGGGTCTTGCTCCTGTACCAAGACCCGCAGGCGCTCGCGGACAACAAGCGGCCCGCGGCGCTCCGCCCGCTACCCGGGCTTGGTCCCCACAGCCCGATAGCGTACAGAGAGCGTGCCGCCTAGCCCGACTCTGATGCCGATGGACATCGCCGCGTTCATGCGGTGCCGCTTCTGCCCCTTCGTCCGCTTGGGCCGGCAGCTCTCGATCTGCGACAGCATCCCCGATTGTCTGGCGGTCAGCATCTCGGCTCCTCCAGCGGCAAAGCGCCAACTCGCGGCAACGTTCGAGCGGTGGAAGGCTGTAGAATCCTGCTCAGCCCGGCCCTGGCCAACAACCGTGCTGACGAACCGCTGAGCCGACGCCAAGCTCGCGGGCATGGCATGCCAGCAAAGCACCGTCGGCGGGCTTATAGATTCCAACTATCAATAACTCTGAAAAAAAAATTAGCCCGAGGAACAGTTTGCCGCCACTGTTCTTATTCGAGTGTGCGTTGCGGCTTAGCAAACGTGTAAGAGGCCCATTACCTCTGCAGAGGCAATCCTCAGCTTAGCCTCTTTAGACGTTCCTGGGCAGGCACGACCGAACGCAATGCGGCACCGCCGCCCCTTGAGGAGGTGGAGCACTCCGTCGATCGTCTCGGCGGCGTTCCGATGAAGAACAGTACATCGGCATACCGCCCGCCAACGAAGCGAACGACCGCAGAGCCCCAGGAGGTGGCGGCTCCCAGGAGGTAGCGGTAGCCAGATTTCGAGCTCTTAGCTTGTGCAAAAGCAAACCTAGTGGCAGTCAATAAAATAAGAAAACGTGACGCCATCTAAAAACGAGCAGAACAATAGAAACAGGAGGAAACCGCATCATGTTGTCCCCACGAAGTAGTGCAAAGCCGCTGACGCAGCCACTCAGCTCGGCTGAATTGGTCGATCTAGCTGACGCCAACGAGCCGATCATCACCAAAAAGGCGCGCAACGTCATTACGCTAGCGGCCACGCTTGGTTATCTCTTTGACGCTTACGCGATCAACATCTACGGCATGACTCTTGGGCTCATCGCGATCGAGTACGGCGTTGATGTAAAGACCATGGGCCTGATCGGCTCGATCTTTATCGTTGGGTACATGCTGGGCAGCTGTGTCTTTGGCATGCTGGGCGACCGCTTCGGCCGGAAGATAACGCTTGGCTTTTCAATCTTTGCCTATGGCAGCGTCACTGCCTTGACTGGGCTTGCCGTCACACCTGTACAGTTTGCGATCGGCCGCTTCTTCACCGGGCTT
>NZ_JBAWTG010000185.1:0-6666 GCF_037106235.1 Methylobacterium nigriterrae
CAGTAGTTTTCCAGTCACGGTTTCCTGACACAAACGGGGCTGTTTGGGAGGGCTCGCGAGACGCTCCTCGCCGATGACAGGAAAACGGTCGTTTTCCTGACAAATAGGAGCAATGCATAGAGTGCACGCCGAGTTGGTGTCGGCCGCGCTTGGCAGTTGCGCTAAGCCGCCGGCTCCCAGCTGTCTCCGCCACCTGCCGAGTGGGCGAAGCCTACGGGCCGACGCGGCTCGACGGTCTGATGAGTTCTCCTTCTCGTTATATCCGCGGCCATGGTGCCGCCTGAGTCGAACTCTTATGCTCGCCGCGGCGATGCGGAATTCGCCTCGTCAAGAGAGTGAATGGAGGAAGGGTATGCGGGCCTGGAAGCTGGCAACGATCATGGCGCTCAGTGTGTCTCCGGCCTACTCATTGGAAACGAAAGACATAATCGGAACGTGGCATCTCGTTAGCGCGGAGAATAGGATCTTAGAAACAAATGAGGTTGTCGATGCGTACGGGGGTCCGCGTCCAAACGGCTGGATCAACTATGATAAAGACGGCCGCATGATGGTTGTGTGCGCTTATGACCGGAGAGAGACGCCGACTAGCAAAGGCAGCTTTACAGACCAAGAGCGGATTGGTTTGCAAAAAACCTTCTTTGCTTACGCTGGTACATACACCTTCGATGGATCCAAGGTGAATCATAACATAGACGTGTCATCTAACCAGACTTGGACTGGATTGAAGCAAGCCAGAAATGTAGAATACAAGGATGGAAATCTGATATACACAACTCAGCCGCAAATGAACACCGTCATAGGTAAGATGGTTGTTGTGACCCTGGTCTGGGAAAGATACAAGCCCGAAAGCAATCAGCAGTGATCCTGCGACCGAGGCACACTAGGGGATGCGAAGCACCAGCAGGCTTGCGGCGAAGACAACGGCCATGAAGGCGGCCGCAGCAAACGTCGCCAGTCTCTGCAACAGTCGATCACTCATTCCAGGCGCTCCCTCAGCCTACCGAGCCCTACCTCCCGCGCCCGGCACACAAGGCGGAAGCGTCGGATCAGGCGGCAGATGTTTGATCTGGCGGATACAGGCACGAACCACAGGCGATTGGGAGCGGCCTTCGTAGCTGTTCACAGAGATATCCGCGCTTCTGTAAAAGCCAGCAAGATGCAGAGCGACCCCAATGACGAAGATCGCGAACAGGCATGCCAATAAGATGCGCACGACAATGATACCCTGTGTTGGCCAGTGCCCGACAGAATACCGTCTCAGGATCGTATCCTACATTGCCCAATAAGGCAGTTCTCGATGCCATCGGATGCGACCTCAACGCGCTAGTGGGAAACAAACCGTCGTTTTCCAGTCAGCCAATCCAGCCAGGCGAAGAGCGTTTGGGTAGTCCTTTGGGGTGATGTTCGAAAGGAAGATTGCCCGCTGATCGGATCCAAGCCTTGCGGACGGGATTTCTTGGACTCCTCCTGCTGTCTGTATGGGCATACCTCAGCGGACCTGCTTCAGGCGCATGGATGGTTCGGCAATCTCAGCGCCGGACAGATTCCACTGCCCTGGATCGCTGCAGTTCGCGGACTTTAGGTCTGCTTCGGGGAGCGTCTGCGCTTCCTCCTGCCTGTCGCCCGGCGAAGGATGTGTGAGAGTGCCTCGACCGAGTAGGGCTTCTGCAGGAGCTCGAAGCCGTCCGGGCCCTCCTCAGCCAGCACGTGGCTGTAGCCGCTCGTCAGCACGACCGGCAAACCGGGGTGTAGGCGCCGGATCTCACGGGCAAGATGAACCCCATCCATGCCCGGCATCACCACATCCGAGAAGACCGCATCGAACATCGCTCCATCAGCACCTAGGGCCTTTAGCGCCTCAGGACCGTTGTGGGCCCAGGTCGTGACATACCCAAGATCCTCCAGGATCTGCGTCGCGAACCGGCCCACCTCCAGGTTGTCCTCCACGACAAGCACCCGCTGCCCTGAGCCGCCCGTTGATGGACCGAGTTCCTCCTCTACCTGCTGTGTGATTTCGGCCTCGACCTCGGGCAGGTAGAGCGTGAACGTGGTGCCCTGACCGAGCTTGCTCGCGACATCCACATCGCCGCCCGACTGCTTGGCAAAACCAAACACCTGCGACAGGCCCAAGCCCGTGCCGCGGCCGATCTCCTTCGTCGTGAAGAAGGGCTCGAAGATGCGGTTGAGCCGGCTTGGCTCGATGCCCGAGCCTGTGTCGGTCAGCGACACCGCCGCAAAAGACCCTGACGCACCCGAGTGGTGGCGAATGGGCGGCATCCCATCGCGGCAGGAAAGCTGCACGGTCAGCGTGCCCTCACCCTCCATCGCGTCACGGGCGTTCACCGCCATGTTGACGAGCGCTGTCTCGAACTGGCTCAGGTCTGCCCGCACGTAACAGGGAGTGTCCGGCACCTCAGTCGCGATGCGGATGCGCGCACCCATGATCGGGTCGAGCATCTCAGCCACGGCGCGCAGACAAGTTCCGACCTCGAACACCTCCGGCTGCAGAGCCTGCCTCCGGGCGAAGGCGAGAAGCTGGCTGGTCAGCTTGGCGGCGCGCTCCACCGTGTCTGAGACCGCGTCCATGTAGCGCTTACGACGCTCCTCCGGCAGGTTGGGGCGCCGGAGGAACTCGACGGATGATCGGATGATGGTCAGGAGGTTGTTGAAATCGTGGGCCACACCTCCCGTGAGCTGGCCCACCGCCTCCAGCTTCTGCGATTGCCTTAATGCCTCTTCCGCCCGGGCGAGAGCCTCCGCCTGCTCACGGTGAGCGGTGACGTCGCGCCCGTTCGCGTAGATCTTCCCGCTCTCGAAGGCACCCGTCCAAGCGAACCAGCGATAGCTGCCGTCCTTGTGCCGAACCCGGATCTCGTGAGGCTCCGTCAGCGGCTTTTCGGTGATGCTGGCGCGGATAGCAGACAGGTCCTCCGCCTCCTGAGGATGCGCAAACTCAGCGAAGCTCCTGCCGACGAGTTCATGCTCCTGCCAGCCGAGGATTCTCGTCCAAGCGGCGTTGACGGCTTGAAGCCTGCCGCCGGCGGTGATGATGACGAGCAGATCCTGCGACAGGCGCCAAGCCCGATCGCGCTCGGCAGCGCTGACGCTGACGCGCTGCTGGGCATCGAGATGAAAGGCAATGAGCTCGGCAAACGCCGTGAACATGCCGATGGTGCCAGGCGTATTCAGGCGAGCCGGCTGCGGATCAATGGCGCAGAGCGTGCCCCAGAAGGTGCCGTCCGGCAGCACGATGGGCATCGAGATGTAGCTCTGGAAGCCGTACTGCGCCGGGGTCGGATGGCGGCAGTAGGCTTCGTCCTCGGCGACGTGGTCGATGACGACAGCAGCCCCGTCACGCCGAACCTCGCGGCAGATCGTCGTCGCGACCTCCAGCTCACCGCCGGGTGGCAGCCCGAATGCGATCCCGTCACGCACCTGGCAGGCGACCCAGCGATCTTCCGTGACGCGGGCAACTGCGGCGAAGCCCATGCCTGTCGTTCGGCAGACGGCTTCCAAGATCGTCGGCACGGCCTCGATGCTCTCGACGGCCGCAAGGTCGGCTTGGAAATCGTGACCTGCGTGGAGATCAGGCGCAGGCCTATTCATCGGCTGATGGCGTCTGGAGGGCCGCACGGCCGGGGCGACCTGCCGCTCGATCGCGCTCCATCAGAAGACGGAGGGCAGCCCGAACCATCTCGCTCACGGAGGCATACTCCCCTCTGGCGATCTGGGTCTCGACGTATTCGGCGAGCGGGCCGGTGAGTGCGATGTGACGGGAGTGCTTTGCAGCCATGCCGAAGCGTAGCACGCCCTTGTGAGGGTGTCGCAACTGAAACACCCTCCGCCCTGCCCCCCGGGAGCAAGCTCCTGACCTACAGAACACCACCTGTCTGCAAGGGCATACCCCAACGGGCAAGATTTCTCACCGCGGATAGGTCGCTAGTCCTCTCGCTTGTCTCAGAAGGATCTAGAGCCGCCTCGCGAGGTGTCTCAGAAGCCGAAACCGAACCTTCTGGTACGAGGGCGGTGCCTCACGGCCGATGTCGCGCAAAGGTATACCCTTCCTTGACAGCAGAAGCCCTGCGCTGGACGCGTGGCCGTCCCAATAGGCTTTTAGACGCGCCGCGAATGCGCGTTCCAAATCGCAGGAGCATCCACTTGGGACGGGCGCCGGACGGGCCCGGAACGTTTCACATGGGCAAGCCCTATTGGAACGCGAGGCGGCTCAGCCGGCTCTCAGGCGCCGCGTTGCGTTTCGGAAGGCTGGAGCCACGGGGCCCTCACCACCGCTATGCTCAAGCATCCCCAACCCAGGTCGTCGAGAGATTGACGGTCGCTGTCAGCACCACCTCGCCGCTCTCGTCCCGGACAATGGCGCCCAGCCGGCTGTGCATGTGCTTGAGCGGCTTCTCCCGCGCGATGTCGCAGAGCACCTGCAGTGCGATCTCGCTCACCCGCTCCCGGTCGGCACAGTCGCGGCCAGCATCGTCACGGGTGGAGAACTCTTGGTTGTGGACGTCGAAGAAGTAACGCGGCATGCGGCGCCTTCCGGTTGGTAGGCGGGAGCGCACGTCTCTCTCAGCCGCTGGACCCTGGGATCAGGAGCAACGGTGGGCAGCCGTATCGGATCCGCCCGCGTCCGCCCATGGCACCGCATTCAGCGCCGAGTGCCAGCCTCACTCCCTCGCTTGGCGCGGTGTCAGGTGCCGGTAATTCGGATTGAAGTCACACGCGAGTTGGAGCGCCTCAACATCGAGGATTTCCAGCCGGCCCCCCCGGAACACGATCAAGTTCCGCTTGCGCAGGTCCTGAAGCACCCGGTTCACATGCACGTTCGAGATCCCGAGCACGTCCCCAAGCTCACCCTGCGTGAGGGGTAGATCGAAGCTGTTGCCGTCCGCGCAGCCGACGAGCTGCAGGCGCAGCAGCAGCTCGCAGAACAGGTGCGCGATCCGCTGGTCGGCCGGGCGCTGGCCCAGGCTCAGCAGCCATTCCCGGCAGGTGGCGAGATCGACCAGCGTCGACCAGAGCAGGCCCTGCAGGATGCGCGGGTGGTTCGTGCTGAGCTCCGCCACGGTCGCGCGCGACACCTCGGCCACGAGACACGGGCTGAGCGTGCCGATGCTGTGGTCCATCGCCCCGAGCAGCGCGACGTTCAGGTCGCACAGGTCTCCCGACAGAAGCAGCGCCAGGATCTGGCGGCTACCGTTGCTCAGGACCTTGTAGCGGCAGGCGAGACCCGCGGTGATGAGAAAGACGTTCTCGGGACGCTCGCCCTCGCGGATGAGGTCGCAATGCGGCCCGATCACCCTGCTCTGAGCCGTGATGCCGGACAGCAGGACGCGATCCGCCTCGGTCAGGCTCGTGCCGTGCTCGAGCTTCGTGATCAGCGGATGCAGTCCCTGCCGTAGAGGCCAGGGTCGCGGGCGAGGCGATGGATCACTTGTCACGCCGAACTCCCGGATCTGGGCTGAGGCGGCGCTGTCACGGCTTCAGCCGTTGGCGCAGCCAGCGCGTGGCGTCTTCCAGCGTGTCGAAGGCCGGCACCCGCAAGCCGGCCAGCCGGCCGAGGCCGGCTTCCATGAACCAGCCGCCCGGGCTCTCGTGCTCGGGCGTGTCGAGGCGCACCAGAACGCCAACCAGCAGCCCGTTGGCCAGCACCAGCATGCCCTCGCGGTCCGGGCTCGCGGTGTCGACCGGGATCGGCTGCAGGACGACGAGGGTCTCGACGTTATCCTGATCGAACACCCTAGCCTCCATGGCCGCTGCTCAGCCATGGCACGCTCCGGCGGGCACCCCAGCGCGTGTTCCTGAGGTGCAGGTAGTTCGGGTTGAAGCTGCAGAACGCCTTCAGGCGCTCGAGGTCGAGGATGGTCACGATCCGGTTCTTCAGCGCGATCAGGCCGAGGGCCCGCAGCTCGCGGAGCGTGCGGTGAACGTGCACGTTCGACAGGCCCATCGTGTCGGCGATGTCGGTCTGCGTGAACGGGAAGTCGTAGCTGTTGTCGGTGACGCGCCCCACCGCCTCCAGCCGCAGCAGCAGCTCGCAGAGAAGATGGGCGATGCGGTGGTTGGCGGGCCGGGCGCCGAGATTGACCAGCCACTCGCGCAGAACCGCCTCGTCGACGAGCGCACACCACCACAGCGCCCGAGTGACCCGCGGATGCTCGGCCGTGATCGCCTCGATGGCCTGGCGCGGGATGTCAACGACCTGGCAGGCCGAGATCGTGCCGATCGCGTGGTCCATCTGGTCGAGGATGAACACGTTGAGGTCGCAGAAGTCGCCCGGGATCAGGTAGGCCATGATCTGGCGCTGGCCGTCCGGCAGGACCTTGTAGCGGCAGGCGTAGCCGTCGAGGATCAGGTGGACGCTGTCGGGCGCATCGCCCTCCCGGATCAGATCGGCCCGCGCCCCGACCTTCCTGACCTTGGGGACCAGGGCGTTCAGGGCGCCGCGATCCTCGTTGGCCAGCTCCTCGAAGCTCTCGAGCTTGCGGATCAGCGCGTCCTGCATCGGGGCACGTCGGTCAGAGAAGATCCGACAGCCTAAGTCAGGAAAACGACCTCCGCGACATCCTATGATCGGTTATTTGCGGCCGCCGACGATTAAGGTCATGGTGGGTGCCGTCGCTTGCTAAAGGCATCCGGGCGCAAGCGGTCGAGGGC
>NZ_JBAWTG010000186.1:0-6630 GCF_037106235.1 Methylobacterium nigriterrae
TTCCATCAAGAGCCTGCGCTTGAGACTGGCGCGTGCACTGGTCCTGTCCCTTCACCGATGTCCCTGCTGCCATCGCTCGTTTGTGACACAGTAGTACTAGATCGCTGGGTGTCAATCAGAAGCTTGGCCGTGGCGCTGTAGCGGGGGGACGCCGCCGCGAGGTAGAGCAGGCCGAGGAAGAGAGCGAGGGCGGACGTTGCAACGATGGTGACGATTTGCCGACGCGTACCGACGAACAGTTCGTGAAGCGCTGGCTGCGCCGTGTTTCGGACCGGCTTGGATCGGATGCTGAACGCTCGGTGCGAGACCCTGGTGGGTGCATCGATCACGGCGCCTTTCAATCCGAACAAGGATCTCTTCTCCAGTTGCTACCGGTCGGCCGGGGCCGCGCTCCCGAGCCCTTCAATCCGCAAGGCAACTTCGACCACGTCTCCTGGCATAAGTTCGGTGTCTTCGTCGGCCCGCAGGCCCTGTCCCGCCGTGTTCCGGCCCCGGAAGACGTGTATGGCAGGCGCACCACCACGGCCGCGGACCAGCTGCGAGCGGACGAGGCCCGCATATTCGAGCTTTTCGCCGACCGCTTGGATGCGGACACGGATGGTTTCGAGTCGCACCTGGGCTTCCTGGAGCTCGCGCGTGTGATCGATCTGCCATCGGTTGTCGGTCTGGCGCAGCCTTCTCTTGAGTTCTCCCTGCTGCCGTTCGACGGTGGCGAGCAGCGCCGTGGTCTGCAGCGCTTGGGTCGATGACAGCAGGCTCATCCTGCGCATCTCGCTCATCCGGTTGACCGGGATCACGCCCTTGGCGAAGTTCTGCTTCATCTCTTCGAGATCTCGAGCATCGGCCTCAGCGCCCGCTTTTTCCTGCGCTTCCGTCTGAGACAGGATTGAGATGCGGCGCTTCTCCTGATCGATGGCATTGCGCAGATGCGCCTGCTCGTCGTAGTGATCGGCGAGCTCCGCCTTGAGCTGCTTGGCTTCGAGCTCGGTGATGCCGGCGACGACCGAGGGCCGGATCGGCGTTTCGACCTGGCTCTGCTTGGAGAGGTCGGCGTTCTCGGCGAGCTGAGACTTAAACCTGGCGATGCGGGCTTCTTCCTTCGCGTACTCGGTCCAGAGCGTGTAGTATTCGGCCCGGAAGTCGGCCGATTCGAGGAACGGATCGCGGCCGCGAAAGCGCATGACGTCGTAACCGCCGGCCAGCGCAATGGCTTGCCGCACGGTGAGTCCTGGCCGGTAGGCCTGCGCGCCTGGTTTCGCCACGTCCCCGTCCAGATAGACCGGCCTGTATTGAACGACGATGACGCTCACCTCGTCGGCGGAAACCACGACGGGGTAATCGCGCCCCTCTTGGGTTCTGCGGCGAAAGACCTTGCTCGGGACCAACTCGCGGACCTTGTCGCGCAACTGAACGAGCGAGAGTCCCGCCGCCTTCATCTGTCCCAGCACCGGAAAATAGGCTTGGCCATCCACGTCGATGACGGTGTCCTGCTTCAGCTCCGGCACGCCGAGCGCGGTGATCTCGACGACATCGCCCGGCGCGAGCAGATATTCGGCGCGAGCATCTTTCGCTGCCGCAAGGCAGAGCGCAGCCGCCAGGATTGGCGCCATTCGGCGTGCCGTGGTCAGGCGCATGACCGGACTTCACCTTTCCGGACCGAGGCCATCATACCGACGGGCGCCCCAGGTGCATGAGGAGCAACCGTCGTTGCCGGACGCACGAAGAAGCCTGGAACAGGACCTAGAACGACGCGTCGAGCCATGGCTTCTGTTCGTAGAAACGACGGACACGCTCGACGTAAGCGATCGCTTCGGCATCCCAGAAATACCCGGAGTACCAGCTCCCCACGCACCCCCACAGCAACTCGTCCCCGATTGCGTCGGCGTAGCGAGCATGCCCGGAAGCCGGCTCGTGGTTGAACAGGTATCGGATCGACTTGTTCATGCAGGCGCGCAGATGGGCGAGCCGGTAGTCGACGCTGAAGGCGGTGAAATTGAAGGACAGGCAGGAGGGCTGGCCTGCGAGATAGCGCTGGATGGCGTGCGCTTCTACGGCATCGACGGAGGGCGGGAATCGCGGCGACGCCGGGCAGGTTCCGAGATGGTACTTCGATTTGATCTGCATGATTCCGAGGCTCACGCCGTTGTCGATGTCGCCGACCATGTTCTGATGCCAGAAGCTCTCGTCGACCGCGTTGGCGCGCACTAGGTCCGGATCGAAGCCCCATTTGTAGGCGCCCCATTGCAGGATTTCGTCGGTCGTTCCGCTGAAGTCTCCGGTCACCCTGCCGAACGTCGCCCGCCCGCGCGCACCGATGTATTCGGGAATCTCGATTTGCTTCAGCTGAGCGGGCGTAGGCACGTTGTGGTTGGAGGCAGCATTGTCGGGTCGATTTTCCCGCCCGGTCCGGACCACCCGGGAGGCGGCCTCGAGATCGGAGCGGGGATAGTCTCCGGAGGGCGCCTCAGCAGCCTTGTCTGCGGCATTGAAGTTTCGTTGTGCGCCCGGATCGGCTCGGACGGGAGCCGCGAGCGCCAAGACGCTTAGCAGGAAGCCGACCTTCTCGATGAAGCCACGTCTCCCGGAGGGACGAATCTCAGGAAAACGGCGTCCTGAAAAGCAGTTTGCGAAAAAGCGGAGCATGTCACCCGGACCTCACGCCTGTGCCTTTTGTCTCCTCGCGATGTCGGCCCGGCGCGAGGTCGTCGGAACTACGGGGCGGTCGGCGCTCCGAGGGCGTTCCCATGCGCCGAAGGCGGGAACGATGCCCCGGTCCCCGAGCTCCGCCGCGACATACGATCCCATCATCTCAATCAGGACCTGAACTCGGCCTGCGCGGCCGAGATCTCTCAGGACTCCGAGCTGGCCGGCGAAGGGGCCGTCGACCAGCCGCACGCGGCTGCCAGGGGCCATCTCGAATCGTATTTCGCCCTCCGGAGAGCTCGAAGCGAGAAGGGTCTCGACAACGCCGCTGCGCACCGGTGCGGGCGTCCCCCCATACATGACCAGCGAGGCGACCCCGCGCGTCCCGTTGACGGCGCGCCATCGGTCGCGATTGAGATCGAGCACGACGAAGAGATAGCGGGGAAAGAGAGGCGTCAGGACGGCCACGGACTTGCGGGCATGACGGACTGTCTTCGACAGGAGCGGCAGGAACGTGCGAAAGTTCTGAGCACCGAGATGCAGCGCCGCGCTCGTTTCGCAATGAGGCTGCGCGTACACCACGTACCATCGCTCGCCCTCTTCGAGGGCGCGGCCGCAAGGCGGTGCCGGTCCGAGTTCAACGTTCATGCGACAAACCCTCTTGGATTGGAGGGAGGGACGGCAGGGCGTGTCAGGAGACGGTCGGGACCAGTGGTCCTACCGTAGGACTGAATGCTGCCGCACATCGGGTGGCGACGCCACTCGATGTGCACCGGACCGGAGATGAGGCATGCCGGCCGCACTTCAGCGGCGGCGAACGTGGAACGCTTCCGCACATCGGGTGGCGAGCCCACTCGATGTGCACTGGACCGGAGATGATGCATGCCAGCTGCACTTCGGCGGCGGCGAGAGTCCCTCGGCTAGATAGATGTGCAGTTCGTACTTCTAGGAATTCTCGTTCATATTTCCAGTCATGATCAAGCCAAAATAGAAGTAAATAATGGTAAAAATTTATTAATTATTTTATATATACGGCAAATCCAAATATGTAAAGACATTCTGCGCGAACAGCACAATCGCAACAAGCGACATGCTTCACGTGAAAGCCTCTACTGACTCGTTATTCATGATAATATGCACTAATATCCTAGCGATATCAGTCAAAGATTCGTTGGTTGGAGCATAAATATCAAATGATAAAAGCTATCATGAGAGTCTCAATCGTTTTTGATGCGGGATCAATATGGAGGATGAGAATATTATCATTAGCGGGCCCCATGCTTAATATGATTTGAGCGTAATTGATATTTCCTAATTTGTAACGGTCGGTCTCTTCGCCCCGGTATCCGGAGTGATTACACAGTAAAACATGGCCATGCGCTGTCCATCAACCCGCCAATGCGATGTGCGAGCGTCCGGACTGGACCTTCTGCTGATTTCATATCCATCGTGATGCATAATACAACACATGAAACAATTATCTGAGAATTTTAATCCTGTTAGCAGGAAGAGTGTCTAAACTGTACCATCAAAAGATTAGTACGACCTCATACTCTGAGCCGGATCAACTCGGGTAAATCTCGGCGCGCTGGCCTTGCTAGGGTGTGGGGTGCGGCAACGGAGGGGACGCCGGCTCATCCTGGAGCGTTCGAGCCCGGACCTCAGCGCGGTTGCCCCTCCGTCCATCCTTCGACCTCGAACAGTCGCTTGGGCCGCGCGAGCCCGGTTGCGCAAGGACGAGGGAGGATGGCTATGGTGACGGTCGGGACGACGTCTCGAAGGACCGCTTGGACGTGCCTGTCCTGCCCGCGGGCGCGGCGTTCGGCGCGAGCTCATCGTTCTGCCGGCTGTCAGCCATGTTTGTGCGGGCAAGACACGCGACCGGAGCAGCTCGGCGACGCAGACGGCGCTCACGGCGGCCTTCGAGTTCATCGTCGAGACTTTGTCGCCCACCGCCTCCTCACCGCGGGCTCAGTCACAAAATCGAGGCGCGAGAACTGAGCTGGCGCAAAGCTCGCTGATCCGGCGGAGAGCGGACCAATCAAGGCCATTATCGCACGAAGGCGGACGCCCAGCTCTTCCCGCCCTTGCTCCTGCTCAGGAGGTGGTAAGCTCAGAGGCCGCGGTGTGTTCGCCACGGGCGCGTTTCCGGAGCAGGGGAGGAGCGCCATGAACCGCCTTCTGGTGTCGACGACCGCTGCGTCGGTCATCGTGTCCGTGACCGCTGCACCGCGAGCGGCCGCACAGAGTGCCAAGGATCTTGTGGGGACCTGGACGCTCGTGTCCGCCGTGGCCGTACAGGACGGCGCCAGAATCGAGACATTCGGCACCAATCCAACCGGCACGCTGATGTTTGGCAGCAACGGCCGTTACGCGCTGATCTTCCTGCGCAACGACCTTCCGGCGCTTGCCTCCAACAATCGCACGGTGAGCACGCCAGAAGAGAACCGGGTGATTGCCCAGGGGATCATTGCTCATTTCGGCAACTACCGGGTTGATGAGGCGGACAGGCTGCTGGTCTTCTATATCGAGAAGAGCACCTTCCCGAGCTGGGATGGCGCCGAGCAGCGGCGCGCCTACGCGCTCTCAGGGGACGAGCTGACCTACACCTCGCCAGGCTCGACGGGCATTGCCGCCAAAGTGACCCTGCAGCGCCTCAAGTAGCCGCGGCCGGCGCGGCTACAGACATTGAAGCTGCCGCCCGTATGTCGGCCGCCCGACGAAGCGCTCTGAATGATGTGGCAAAGCCCGACGCAGTCAGCACTAAGGGAGGTCGCAATGGAGCGGGAAACGGCTCGGTTCAAAACGTTGGGCAGCGACGGCGTCACCTACACGATCATTGAGCTGCAGACGGTCAAGCAATTGTCGGCTTTCAGCGGGCACCGCACTGCCAAGGGACCTCAGCGCTACGTCACGGAGGAAGGCCGGGCTGTGAGGAAGCTCGGTGACGGGTCGTTTCAGATTGCGGAAACGAGCCTGATCCTCAAGAAAGTCTGATCTCCTGCCGCGCGCTAGTTCTGTCCGATCCGGCGCCCTACGTTCTGTGCGCGGGATGCGGCCGAAGGTTAAAAAAGTACAATGCATCAGTAGGTAGCGCGTCGCAGGCCAAGTGTGCATGATACAGCGCGCAGCTTCCCACACATATCGCGTGCAATTGGCCGCAAAATTGCTGGTCGAACTGAACGTCCCTCTTGGAGAACTGGGAGGTGCTGCGATGGAAGCCTACTTCCGCGACGCGCGCCCTATCCGTGATCGCCGTCTCTCCGCGGCGAGGCACTGGCTCGGCCTGGGGCCAAAAGGTCTCAGGCCTTTGCAGGGAGCATCAGGGCGGAACGGATCGTCCGTCCCGGTGCGCAGCCCTTCGGCCCAACATCCGGGAGACTCGCGCCTACGCCCCGGCGAACAGAGGCCGTGCGGTGCCGGACTTCTTCTCCGCCCTCGCTGCCTACGAGATCCGCCTGAGGACCGAGACCAGGGACGAGGACGATGAACCTTTTGCAGCGTGACTTGGGGCTGCAACCGCCCCCGCCTCCACCCCTGCCTTCACCGGCAAGGCGGGTCGCACGCGCTCCCGCGATCATCGTAACGCTCCTGATCGTCGCGATCGTCGGTCTGTCCCTGTGGTATCTGGTGCAGCCGCAGCCACTCATTATCCAGGGCGAGGCGGACGCCACGCGGATCGACATCGCGGCCCGGGTCGACGGCCGCGTCGGGCGGCGCCCCGTCACGCGCGGCGAGGATGTCAGTACCGGCCAGCTGCTGCTCGCGATCGACAATCCCGAGCTCATCACGAAGCAGCGCGAGGCCGAGGCGAACTTGGCCGTGCTGACGGCGCAACTGGCCAACATCCAAGCCGGCACCCGTGCAGAGGTGATCGCTCAGCGCAAGGCCGCCGTCGACACGGCCTCGGCCAACCTGACCCTCGCGCAGCGGACCTATGAGCGCGTCAAAACGCTCGCGGGAAGCGGAAACGCGCCGATCCAGCGC
>NZ_JBAWTG010000187.1:0-6620 GCF_037106235.1 Methylobacterium nigriterrae
GAAGCGTCTTGTAGCGGCCCGCGATGCCGCCCATCACGAGGCAGACGCGATCGGCGCCGTCGTCCGGCACGATGTCGTGGCGGGCCGGGACGGGGCGGCAGATGAGGGTGAGCGCCTCCAGCGCGGCCCGCTCCGCGTCCGAGAGGACGGCGCCATGCTCGATCTTCCGAAGGAAGGGGTTGCTCAAATCAAGATGCTTCCAGCTTCGACGAGGAATGTAGGCGTCACCACGCTTTTTGGCATCCCGGAAATGAGTACTGTCTTATGGCCGAGCTTCTTATGGACAAAATTCTGGCCGAGCGATGAGTCTGCTAAGTTGATTTATAAGCCAAAAATAATATCAGATTAGGAACAAAATTATACGAAATAATAACACAATCGAACAGAGATGCGGCCATCGAGGGCGGTGCCATTATCGTACTGTACTCTACTGACATCATGTTGGCTCTACGGATCTGAATTGAGCCGCAGCGGCCAGAGCAGCAGGGAGGCGGCTGAGTTCACTCCGCAAGGTGCGTCGACACGCGAGCCGACACTCGTGATAACTGTGCTCAGGAATTCGTTTACTCACCCTGAGAGGACCCCTATGACGGCATCGAAAAACAGGGAGGCGGCCGCGCTGAGGTATCTTGGCTCAGGCGATGAGCAGATGGAGGTCCTGCTCGCAGGGATCGGCCCCAAAACCTTTGCCGACATGGCTGCGAAGGGCTGGATCACGCGCAGAACCGACAAATGGGGCCGGCGCCTATGCCAGATCAGGCCGGCCGGGCAGGAGATCTGCAAGGCTGCGAGGGGCGCGACCGAGAGCAGGTGGCGCAAGGACGGCGAGGGCTGTTCGCGGACTGGGCGTTATGGATCCTTGAAGAAGTGAGGCCCGACAGGATCGAGCACCCGCACTCCGCTCGCTGATTGAGTGTTTTGGTGCCCAGCCTAACCGCCTGCCGCGCCTGTACAGTACGCCACAAACCATGCCCGGCAGCGGTAACAAAAGCGTTTTGGTCCGCCGCGGGCCCGTGACAGGCTCGCCCGGCTGATCCAAGACGTCGCCGGCCGCGAAGCCTCGGCGAACTTTGTTCTGAGCCGGCACCCCTTTGGCAGCTCAGCGGGGGCTACTCCAGTCCATGGAGGATGGCCATGAGCGCCTCAGCTTACGCGCACCACGACGCCGGGCATCTGCATCATCGGCATCACGACGACCATCACAAGCAAGACGACAACAGCTTCACCCAGACCAACCTGGTGTCTTCGGATTCCTCAATTCCCGCCGAGTTCACCGATCCCAACCTGATCAATCCGTGGGGCGTCTCGCACGGCCCGGGAGGACCGCTCTGGGTATCGGACAACGGCACCGGGGTGACCACCGTCTACGATGGCGCCGGCAACCTGGTCCCGATCGGCGGGCTTCCGGCCATCACGGTGGCCGCGCCTCCTGGCTCAACGGATCATGCCGCCCCGACCGGGCAGGTCTTCAACGACAGCGGAAGCGGTTTCACGATCTCCGAGAACGGCCACACCGGATCCTCGACGTTCATCTTCGCGACGGAGGACGGGACGATCTCCGGCTGGAATTCCTCGGTCGATCCCACAAGCTCCGTCCTGGCCGTCGACAACTCCGCGTCGGGCGCCGTCTACAAGGGGCTAGCGCTCGAGCATCAAGGCTCCGACAGCTTCCTGTTCGCGGCCAATTTCCATGCCGGTACCGTCGACGTCTTCGACAGCCAGTTTCATCAGGTCAACAGCTTCACCGACAAGTGTCTGCCGGCCGGCTACGCGCCCTTCAACACGCAGGTCCTCGACGGCCACCTGTTCGTCACCTTCGCTCTGCAGGATGCGGACAAGCACGACGACGTGGCCGGCCCCGGCAACGGCTTCGTCGACGAGTTCGACTTCTCCGGACACCTGCTGCACCGGGTCGCCTCGGGCGGGCCGCTGAACTCACCCTGGGGGCTGGCCATCGCGCCCTCGGATTTCGGGAAATTCTCCGGCGACCTCCTGGTCGGCAATTTCGGGGACGGCACGATCAACGTCTACGACCCGCACGGCTTCCACTTCCTGGGCAAGCTCGACGATGCTGCGGGCAACCCGATCACAATCGGCGACCTCTGGGCGCTCGAGCCCGGCACCGGGGTTCGGAATGGCGATCCGCACAGCATCTACTTCACGGCGGGCGTGGCGAACGAGGCGCAGGGCCTGTTCGGCAGCCTGACGGCGAGCCCGGAACCGGACCATTCGGGGCACCACGCCATGGCGAACGCCGGTTACCTCATCCCACCCGCCTGAGCCTGTAAGCTGCGCCCTGCAGGGGCCCCGGCCGCCGCTGCGACGAACGGAACGGGTCGTGCGCGGCACAAGCGGCATTGTAGGGCGCAACCGCCCGCCGTGCGGCGAGGGCAGGCGATCACTGCCCCTTCGCCGCGGCGATCCCCTGGCTCTCAGCAATCTCTTTCTCTTTCACGCGCGAGACGATCAGGGGATCAGCGTTCCAATAGGGCTTGCTCCATCGGAACTGAGCCGAGCATTCCCGTCTCTGAAGCGGCTCGCTGTCTGGGCGTTATGGAGCGCATCCCACCCAGGGTCTGATTGCGACGCCTAAATGTGCCAGAGCACGATGTCGGTCTGCCCGTTGCTTACGTGACTAGTTCCGTCCAGGTTCGCGGCGTGAGTGGCGAATACGACAGAGTGCCCGTCCGCCGAGATCGCGGGGTTGAAGCTGCCGCCCTTGGCATCATTGGTGATGTTGGTGATGGTCTTCGCCACCGCGTCGTACACGAAGATGTCCCAGGTAGCGCCATTCAGGTCGGTCTGCCCCGGCACCAGGTTCGTGGCGTTGCTGCTGAATGCCACGTAATGTCCGTCCGCCGAGATCGCGGGGGCGGAGCTGTAGCCGTTTGCGCCGTTGGTGATGTTGGTGGTGGTCTTCGCCACCGCATCGTACACGAAGATGTCCTGGGTAGCACCGTTCAGGTCGGTCTGGCCCGGCACCAGGTTCGTGGCGTCGCTGAAGAACGTCACAGAGTGTCCGTCCGCCGAGATCGCGGGGTCGCGGCTCTCGCCGTTTGCACCGTTGGTGATGTTGGTGGTGGTCTTCGCCACCGCGTCGTACACGAAGATATCCGAGCCAGAGCCATTCAGGTCGGTCTGCCCCGGCACCAGGTTCATGGCATTGCTGAAGAACGTCACAGAGTGCCCGTCCGCCGAGATCGCGGGCTGGAAGTTGCCGCCGTTTGCACCGTTGGTGATGTTGGTGGTGGTCTTCGCCACCGCGTCGTACAGGAAGATGTCCAGGACAGAACCGTTCAGGTCGGTCTGGCCCGGCACCAGGTTCGTGGCGGTGCTCCAGAACGTCACAGAATGCCCATCCGCCGAGATCGCGGGGTCGGCGGAGCCGAGGCCGTGGAGGCCGCCCTCGGCATCGTTGGTGATGTTGGTGGTGGTCTTCGCCACCGCATCGTACACGAAGATGTCCAGGACAGAACCGTTCAGGTCGGTCTGGCCCGGCACCAGGTTCGTGGCGTCGCTGAAGAACGTCACAGAGTGCCCGTCCGCCGAGATCGCGGGGTTGAAGCTGCCGCCCTTGGCATCATTGGTGATGTTGGTGGTGGTCTTCGCCACCGCGTCGTACACGAAGATATCCGAGCCAGAGCCATTCAGGTCGGTCTGCCCCGGCACCAGGTTCGTGGCGCGGCTGCTGAACGCCACAAAGTGCCCGTCGCCCGAGATCGCGGGGTCGACGCTGGAGCCATTGGACGGATCGCTGACACCGGTCAGATAGGTGAAGGTCGGTGTCGGGCTGATCTTGGCATCGATCAGCAGGTCCGCGTTGGCGGCTAGGGTGTGGCTGGCGCCCGGCGCAAACAGCGTCGGCTTGCCTAAGGGGCTGGTGACGGAGCCGGTGCTGCCTGGGGCGTAGCCAATCACGTCGAGATCGGCGGCATAGTCGCCGGGCTGGACCACATAGGTGAACAGCAGCTCAGTGTGGTTGTGGCCATACCCGCTGAAATCCGCGGTCCCACCCGAGTTCAGGCTGAGTTCGGGCGTGCCGGACACCTTTATGGCGGAGTGGTAGTCGACCGCGAGGGTGATGGTGTCGCCGGCGGCGTAGGTGCCGTTCGGGGTCAGTGATTTAACCTGATCGACGGAGACGGCAGAGCGCGAGTTTGTGGCCATGACCCAGCTCCGGATGGGGTGTGATCCCTCTGATGAGGGAACACGAAGCGTATAGGCCGTCAATGTGGAAGCTGAGTTGCGTACATTTCCAAACTTGTCTCGCGCGGATTAGCTAATATCCAGAGCCTATGCTCTGACACACTGGCTCGGATCGCCGTCTGACCATAGCCTCGGCCCTCTACCAACATCCACGTGCCGGTCCTGTCGGTTGGGCCGTCGTTCCAATAGGGCTTGCCCTAATGGACCGTTCCAGGCTCACCGAGAGCCCGTTCCAGACGGGTGCTTATGCGATTTGGAACGGGCGTGCGCGGCCCGTCAAAGAGCCTCCTGGAACGAGCATGCGCTCGGCGCCGAGCTCCTGCTGTCACGGAAGGGTATACCGATCCGAGACACCCGCCGTGAGACACTTTCTGCGTCCCGCATCAGTCGGTTTCAGGCTTCTGAGACACCTCTGGACGCGGCCCGCGATCCTTATGAGACAATTGCGGGGCGCAGCCGACGCTTTCCTGAAGAACAGGCTGCCTCCTGAGAGGCTACCAATTCAGTCCGGCGCGCATTGCTATGGCTGCTTCTCGGGCGGTTTACAGCAGATGCAGGCACGCCCTTGGTCATCGTCCATAAAGCGGACTCCCAAGCGCTCAAGCGCGGATTTCAGCTTCTCTGCCGTGTCTAAGCCCAACAGCTCATTACGGACTTGCAGAGGGAACACGATAACATCATGCCGTCGCTCACCGCCCTCGCACAGCGCGGCGGGGGCAGCTCCGACGGTTGGCTCCATGCATTCGAGGCTGCGGCCCTCCGCGTGAACCGGCACCTTCACCGAAACACCCACGAACTCATGCCGGCCGCCCGCGAGCGGCTGTCTCAGGATCAACTCCACCAGGCGGCCCGTACCTTCATCCGTACGAAGGCGAGAGCGCTCCGAGTCGGGCAGAGGAGCACGATGGGCGGTCTGCCGTCCGGCGAGGTTGGGCTGATCTTCACCGTCTGCGCGGTCGCGGCCGGTCTCGGTTATCTCGCCTGGCAGTCTCGACTGTTCGGGAGGGTCGGGGTTGCGCCGGGAGGTTAAACGAGCTTCTCGCGTCGCATCGAGCGGCCTGAGACCACCGACCCGGCGGGTCCGGGCGCTGCAAGAGGCGATCCTCAGGCTGTCCAGGGGTCGATCTGGTAAACCGCTAATCCTTTTGCGCCAGGCGGCCGTGCCGCGAGCCACCGAAAAAGGCGTTTACAGCGGCGCCTACACCCTCGCTTCATGCAAAAGCAGGCAGGGTCGTCCTCTCGTGCCCTTCCATTCGGCCTGTAGATCTCAGGACGGGGGCGGGTCATGCCGCAGCGCTTTCATTTCAGGCTGGTCAGCCCCGAAGAGGCGATTGAGGATCCAATCGGGGCCGAGGCGGAGGACGTTGAGGAAGCGCAGGCTGAAGCGATGGCAGCCCTTGAGGAGTTGCGCGCGCAGGGCGAGCTGCCGGAGGCCGGCGGCTGGCATCTCGAAATCCGAAGTGCGTCAGGAGTCTTGCTGCGCTCGATCCAATTTCCGCGCCGGGATCTTCCGCAGGATCCCTCGGACATGGGCGCGGACTGAGCGCAGCTCTACCTCAGCGGGCTCATGCCGTGGCGCAGTAACTAGCTCAGTGGAGAGAAGAACGTCGCGGAGCTGGGATTGGCCGACGCACAACATCGCCGTTGCCTCCGAAGCTGGGCGACCCGAAAACGTATGTGTAAGCCGAAAGTAGCGTTTGCAATTTGCTGAGCAATTGTATTGATCGTACCCACTAACCAAAATTAATTATGTCGTCTGCCTCGGAAAGGGAAGCCTTGCGCGTCGGCCCACACGAGGACTGCACATTCGCATAAGAGCAGGGAGCCTCGTGCGCGGCCGTACGCGCCCTCGGCAGGGAAGAAGTCGTTCACGCTTCGCGCCGACGGTAGCCTCACCCGCTCCGAACTGCTCCGAAGTTGGCGGGCTGGCCTCACCGGCTTTCAGATCCGGCCGGTGGGGCCTTCCTCGCCTCCCCTCCGACAGAGCTCACTCCGCCCATCTGCCCCGCCTGCACCGTTTCGTGAGCGGCCTCACGAAGGGGTAACGGCTTCGCGCGCATGGTTCGCACTGGATGGAGCGGGAACCATGTCTCGCCGTGCCCTTGCCCTGCTGGCGCTCCTCTTCGTCACCGATGCCATGGCGGTGCACGGGCGCGGACCACGGCCGCTGTCAGTCACCCGTCCGGATGTAAGCGAAGCAGCCCGGCTGCACCGTCAGTACGTCCTTCCGCTGAACTGATGGGAGTCCCGGGCGCGCCTTCTGCTCTCGGCCGTTACGCGCCATCATCCGAGCGGGTGAGGCCGCCTCCCTCGCTCAAAGGATGCCTCACTCCGCTTCCGAGACGAACAGGTACGTCGCAGCCGGGTGGGCCGCCGCGCTGGCCCGATGGGTCACGCTCTCGACCCGGAAATGC
>NZ_JBAWTG010000188.1:0-6610 GCF_037106235.1 Methylobacterium nigriterrae
GCGCAGGAGCGTCGCATAGTGGCCCGACATCGGGGCGACGATCAGCATCTTCGGCTTGGTCGAGGGCTCACCGAAGGCGAGGACGCGGCAGAAGGGACGTTCCCACACGACGCGCTCGGATGTGGGTAGGTTGAAGGCAGGCTTGGCGTAGTTGCGCGTGCCGCGCTCGAACAGCTCGCACGAGGCAACGACGGCGCGGCTCGTGGGCGTATAGGCCAGGGGGCTGAACGGATGCTCGCATGCGTGTCTGGTTGTCCCGACTGCGATGCGCGCTGACGTGAGCATCAGGTCACAGGCGTCGCGCATCAGGTACAGCATCAAGACGTTCCCTCGGGCCGGTTTCAGGGCAGATCGTTTCCGCGATGGCTAACGCCTCGGCATTATGATGCGTTGCGCGGCAGCCCAACGAAACGTTCGCCTACGTAACCAGCACCATGGAGCACGATATTTCCATCACTGCCATTGCACCTTTTGTTAAGAACGCGGACTTTGGCCATCTGATGCGGACGCGCAACAGAGGCCGCGCCGCCAGGGCGCATAGGCTTGTCGGCGTCCGGGGATCTCGCACCGGCCTCCTCGGACACCGGCCTCGGCATGGCCAGCAGGTCGGCCGCATCCGCGCGTTGCTGGCGGGATCCTGGGAGAGTGCACGCCCGGCTCCGGACGACATGTCCGAGCGGGACCGGCGCCCCTATCGGCAGGAAGGCCGCGCCGTCGGTGATCCCGATCGCACGCCGCCGAGTGGCTTCCTCATCGCCGATGCCGTCGGCTTCGGGATCGCGCGGCTCATCTTCGGGCGTCACTCGCCGGCGGGTGGGTACGCAAGCTCGGCGCATGAGCCCGGGCAGCGAGCGATATCGCCAGAACCTTGACCGCCCACGGGTCAGTGGGCTGGCCGCGAGAGCGGGAGGACGTTGCCCTGCCGCGCGGAGAAGGAGACCGGCGCGGCGGTCCTCTCGATGGCGAGAAGCAGCGCCGCGGGCTCGTAGGGCTTCGAGATCAGTGGGAAACCCTCCTTCAGCGCCCTGGCGGCCTGGTCGCTGTAGCCCGTCGCCAGCAGCACCGGCAGCGCGGGCCAGCGGCTGCGCACGCGCTGGGCCAGATCGAGCCCGCTCATGCCACCCGGCATCACGAGATCGGACAGGATCAGGTCGAAGGGCTGACCGGAGTTCAGCACCTGCATCGCTTCCGGCGCGCTGCCGGCACTTACGACGGTGTGGCCGCGCTCGGCCAGCACCGAGACCGCCACCTCTGCGACCGGAGCGTTGTCCTCCACCAGCAGCACGCGCAGCGCGCGTCCGGTCTCGCCGGAACTGTGATCGCTCTCGGCCACGTGCGCGACCGTGGCGAAGCTGCGCGGCAGCGAGATCGTGAAGGTCGTGCCGTGCCCGACCTCACTCGTTACCCGCACTGACCCGTCCGCCTGCTGGGCGAATCCATAGACCTGGGGCAGGCCGAGGCCCGTGCCCTTGCCCACCTCCTTGGTGCTGAAGAAGGGCTCGAACGCCCGCGCGAGCACGTCGGGCGCCATGCCGTGGCCGGTGTCGCTCACCGCAATCGCGATGCTCTCGGGCGCCTCCTCATCGCGGGCCGCCACATTCTCGGTCCGGATGCGGAACCGGCCGCCCTTCGGCATGGCGTCGCGGGCATTCACGGCCAAGTTGATCAGGGCTATCTGGAGCTGGGACGGATCGACCTCGACCGGCCACAAGTCATCTGCGAGGTCGAAGACGATACGGATGTCGCCTCTGAGCGACTGCTTGAGCATGTCGTCCATGCCGAAGATCAGCCGGTTCACCGCCACGACTTCGGGCTGAAGGACGTGCTTGCGGCCGAAGGCGAGCAATTGCTGCGTCAACCGGCGCCCCTGCTCCACAGCGCGGACTGCGTTGTCGATCAGCCGCGTACGCCGCTCCTCGGGTGCGCGCCGGAGGAGGTCGAGATTGCCCAGGACCACGGTCAGGAGGTTGTTGAAGTCGTGGGCGATGCCAGAGCTCAGGCCGCCCAGCGCTTCCATCTTCTGCGCCTGGAACAGGGCGGAGCGGGCCTTCTCGAGTTCCTGCTGTGCATTCCGCCGCTCGGTGATGTCGCGGGTGACCTTGGCAAAGCCGATCAGCGTGCCGGACGAGTCGCGGATCGCGTCGATCACGACACTGGCCCAGAATCGTGTGCCGTCCTTGCGCACCCGCCAGCCGTCAGCCTCGAACTTGCCCTCGCGCCCCGCCGTCGCCAGGGCTTTGTCGGGCACGCCCGCGGCCCGGTCCTCCTCGGTATAGAAGCGCGAGAAGTGCTGGCCGATGATCTCCGCCTCGCCGTAGCCCTTGATCTGAGAAGCGCCCGCGTTCCAGTTCGTGACGATGCCCTCCGGACTGAGCATGAAGATGGCGTAGTCGGTCACGCCCTGAACGAGAATGCGGAAGCGCTCCTCGCTCTGGCGCAAGGCTTCCTGCTGGACGCGCCGATCGCTGATGTCGCGCGTGACCTTGGCGTAGCCGATCAGCCTGCCGGACGTGTCGCGGATCGGATCGATGACGACGTGCGCCCACATCCGCGTGCCGTCCTTGCGCACCCGCCAGCCTTCCTGCTCGAAGCGGCCCTCGGTGGCAGCCGTTTCCAGCGCTCGCTTGGGCAGGTCGGTCCGCCGATCCTCCTCGGTGTAGAAACGCGAGAAGTGCTGGCCGATGATCTCCGCCTCGCTGTAGCCCTTGAAGCGCTCGGCGCCGGGATTCCAACTCACCACGACCCCGGTCGGATCGAGCATGTAGATGGCGTAGTCGGTCACAGCTTGGACGAGCAGGCGGAAGCGATGCTCGTCAGCTCGCCCGGTCGCGGACCCCGAATCCGACGGCATGCATGCCCCTCCATACGCTGTCAGACCCTACCAGAGGCCGCGTTGGCACAGAGCCTCTCAATGCAAGCTGGCCGGATGGAAGGCGGTTCCTGTGCCCATGCTGCAACTACGGGTTGAGGGTGACCGCATCGATGAGGCGCGACGGCGAGCGACAGCGCGTTCGCGGCATCACGGCTCGGCATTGGGTCAGAGAGGGGCCGCCGGAGAGCACGCCCAGCCCGTTCACACACGTCGAAGCGATACGCCGACCTGACTAACTTAAGTTAGAGCCCGCTTCCCAGGTACGCGATAACTTGGTATGCCACATGCCAACTATACAGGTCGAGGAACGCCGACCGATGATGCGGCGGAAAGAGCCGTTCGCGCTTGGAGAGGGAACGACGCTTCGTGTCAGAAGATGCTTATCCGAACGAAACCTCCCCGCCGCAGATTCAGACAGCACTGGCTGACTGCATCGCCGGCGCTCAAACAGCCCAGCGAAAGGCTGACGATTACCTCAAGCTTTCACGAGGCGAGCCGGACGATTTGGTCTACGAGGCGTGCCGCTCGATGCACCAGTTCTACAGCTCGATGCATGAATTCTTCCTTGAGGAGCAGAAGGCCATCGCCGTAATCCTGAATGCTGATCGCGGGGCCGTCTCATCGAAAATGATTGTGGAAGCTTGACGAGGCTGAATGAGCGTGGCGTTCGAGCAGCGAGAACGCACCGACGACGCGGATGCGCCTCCTGCTCCATGCAATCCAGCAGGGCTGCGCGCGGGATGACACAGGCAGCGAACGGACCTGCCTAGCCGTTCGAGGAGACGGAGGGCAGGATCGATAGCGGCGTCCCGGGTCTCGCCTCAGCCAAGCATCGGCAGCCGGAGAAAGCCGCTGATGGCGCTCAGGGCTGCTTCCTAACCGAGAGCCTGTTCACGAGGCGGCGGAAGGTTGATGACGATCTGCTTACCGGACACCGGGTCAAGAATGATGATCGCCATGTCTGCCTGCCCCATTCTTTGGTTAGTAAGGTCAAGCTCTTAGGTGCCTTGTGGCATTTCCGGGGCAAAGGGTTTGCCGGTACGGTGCGAGCCAATGCGGTACGGAAGCGCACGGAAACTATTAATGACAGGAGTTAAACAGTATGTCGGCTGGATCCAGAACGAAGAGCGTCATGCAATGCTCAGGTTCGCATCGCCGGTTGCTTTGCTCTTTGTCTATGCCGCGGTGCAGTTTGCTTTCCCATTGCTAGCCGCATGGGCCGCCGGGTAGGGCTTCATCTTGATCTCCGACGCCACCTCGGAAGTGCGGGCTCACAGCCGCATGCCATCAGCACGCGCGCTCTGAATACAAAGCCTCGAAAAGTTGCCCTTCATGTGGTCCGGCAGTGGCTCAGCGCTCAGCCTCGCGCCGTAGATCCAAAGGATCTTGGACGATTGCGCTGAGCGGGCGCGCAAGCCTCCCAGATCAAAGCTGACGATGCCTCGAAGCTCGCGAGAAGCAGGCAGACGATACCCTCCACGAGGCCTGCCGCTCGATGCGTGAGTTCTTCCTTGAGGAGCGGATGATTACCGACGCCATGAAGCGTACAAAGGCTATGTCTGCGGAAGACTAAGGCGCTCCGAGGCGTTCCTGCCCAGCCGCTTCCGGCCAAACCGACCTTCAAGCCGCCAGCCACTGCCCTTGCTCAGCATGCCACGCAGCCGCCAGGTTCAGAGAGGCGGTGAAGACGGTGCGGTCGCGCGAGTCGCGAACGACGACGTTGAGCTGCTGGTCCGCATACTGTTCCGGTCGTTCCCCGGCAATCTGACACAAGGCTCGCAGCGCCTCCGACGAGAGCGCCCTCGGGTTTGCGCATTCCGTCCCTTCGTCATCGCGCACCAAGCGATCAAGGCCATGAAAGTCAAAGAAGTATCGGGCCATCAGAATGACCTTCCGTAGTTTGATTGTGGCGGGAAAGCTATTTGGCAAACCGTTCAGCGAATCGGTGTGCGATTCACTATATCCGTGATTGGCATTCCAGTGACAATAGGTTGATCAGGTACGTTTCCGCACAAACTAACCAATGATAACCGCGAGCTACCGCGCTGCCGGATTGGATTTCCTCTTGGTACAGGGACTTAGCTCTCAATGTTCGTTCGGCGCCGCTGCCGTGTGTGGCAGGCCTGCCGTGCTGGAGCGCATCTTGGCCGCCAAGTTGTGCCCTTTCGGTCACGCATCAGCACGGACGGCCCTCTCAGCGTGGGGCAGGCTCACTAGCGGCAACGGCAGCGAATCCTGGCAGCGATCCATCAGAAGGTGAACCGTGCGACGGACCTGACAGCGCCGGGAACAGCCCTTCGTAGGCATGGATCACGCGGATACCCAGGTGGAGGCCTCATACGGCCGGCCGCAGCCATGCGTAGGATGAACGTCGCGACGAGACGGGCCCGGGCCGATCGAGTTCATAGGCATCGCAGAGGGAGAGGAACGACTTTCTCAGCGGGGACACCGAAGTCCAGGCGCAGTTCAATGTGAAACAGCGCAATGCCTCGCCGGTCTCGGACAGACATGACGTAGATCGATTGCCCCGCAACAGGCTCGCAGCTCTCCACGATCGAGGGAAAGATCTTGATGGCCTGCGCTTTCGCGGCGTCATCGTCAATTGACTCGAACGAGGCTACGCCTTTCACGGCAAGCGCCCCACAATGCAGATCGACAAAATAGCGTGGCATTGTGGACCGGCCCAAGCCTTTCAGTCTCTCCTCGCGGATATAATGGATCTTGAATGCAAAAAGTTGCCCTCGCCCATTGAAAAGATGCCGTACGACTTGCGGCGAAGCTACGCCAACCGCTGCTTGGCACGATGTGCCCTCACGCCGCTTGTGACTGATCCTGCTCGGCGATCCATGCTGAGACGAGGTTCAGAGACGCGGTGAAAACGGTGCGGTCGTTGGCGTCTCGCACCACCACGTTGAGCGGCTGACCCGCATACCTGTCCGGTCGGTCCCCGGCGATCTGACACAAGGCCCGCATCGCCTCCATCGGGACGGCCCTGGGATTCACGCAGGTTGTCCCTTCCTCGTCACGGATCGAGAGCGTGAGGGTGTGGAAGTCAAAGAAGTACCGCGACATTGCTCTGATCCGCGTAGCACGGCGTATAAGGCTCGCTCTACGGCGCAGTACAAGGTAGATCAGCTTAACGGATCGTTAATCGGCCGATCTGGCGGGATAAGAATCTGGATCGTCCGGAAGCGTACAAGAAAATCGCAAGGTCTCAGCCGGTATCGGGCGGCCTGCCCCGTATCGGCCGCGTCACCCGTCCCCGATGCGCTCCAGGGCATCCCCCGGGCCGACAGGGTCACGGCCCATGGCCTTCGCTACGCCGTCCGGGGCACGCCCGACGACGGCATCGGCGACGTTGCCGTTGATGTGGGCTCGGATCAGACAGGGCGGGCGGCGGATCGTTGCTGTCGGGCCCCGGTCTCCCGAGGCGGCCGCCTCCGGGAATGCATCGTTCCGTGACCCGCCTCACGCTGGCGGATGGACGCGCGAAAGCCCCCGCCGGGCCGGGCCCGGCGGGAGCGTGGTTCGGGTCCGGTCGGACCGGTGTTGTCTCAGTAGAAGGAGATGTCGCCGTGCGGGTCGCCGCCCTTGACCACGATGTCGTGGTAGCCGCTGTCGCTGGTCGAGTTGTAGGTGACGACGAAGTTGCCGTCCTTCTGCCAGATGCTGTAGGAGCCGTCGGCGGGCGCGTTGGTGCCGCTCGCGTCGTAGGTGTACGAGCCCTTCAGGAAGATC
>NZ_JBAWTG010000189.1:0-6447 GCF_037106235.1 Methylobacterium nigriterrae
CGCCTCGCTGCCTGGTTCTCGCTGCGTCCGCTGGCACCCACGCGCACCTCACGCTTCAAGGCCCTCACGGCATAGCTGTCGAATTCGCCAACAGTGTCCCATCGTTTTTGAATAAGCCGCCTCGCCCGTTGGCGGTTAGGCGCGGGGCTGATGGGTGCGGCTGGCAATCCGGCGGTCTGTTCAACACACGTCTAAGACGTCTCGCCGGTCACGTTCCAAAACCTCAGACCGGACGCATGCGGAACGGCGTCGGAATGATCCAGTAAGAGGAAAGCCGCGGTCGGTACCGACCGCGGCTCGCTTGTATCAGCTGTCCGCACCTACTTGCGGCTGTAAGCGAGTGCGGCTCGCCTGTTGCCGGAGCGCCCGCTCGCGTTCGAGATCTCGACCTCATCCCGCCGGATCGTGTCCCGCACCGTCTCAACACGCTTCGTGCGCTCCCGCCGGACCACAACCTCTTCCCTGACCCTGACCCCCTTGGCCACGAGCGGCACCTCAGAGGTTTCCACCATCTCGACCGTGAGCTCGGTCAAGGTCTCGCCGCTTGCCTGATCGGTGACGGGCCGGCGCCGCTCAACCACCACCTTCTCGTCATACAGCGTCACCTCCTGCTCGGCCGGGACCTCGACGACATAGCGGCGGACCCTGGTCGTGCCGCTGTTCTCGGTGCGCTTGCCCACGATCAGCGTCTCTTCCGCCAGCGGGATGACTTCCTCGTCCTGGCTCGACAGCTGGTTCCTGGATGCCGAGGCATTGCCGGAGCGCGCCAGGGAACGCCCCGACGGCAGGCCCCAGAACCCAAACATCGCATCAAAGAAGAGCGAGCCGGTGCTCAACGGGGCGGTCGCAACACGCTGAACGGTCTCTGCAGCGCTCTGGGCCACCTTGCGGGAGCTCTCGGCGGCAGCTTCAGCCGTCTGCGCCACCTGCTCGGCCGTCTGCCGGGCGGCCTTGCGGTTCTCCCGCTCGCGCTCGGCGGCTTCCTTCTGCTCGGCGAGGAGCTTGTCGGCCTGCTCGCGCTCTTGCCGTTGCTCGGCCCGGCGCTGCTCAGCCTCGGCGCGTTTGGCTTCTTCGACTTCGGCCTTGCCCTCCTCGATCTTCTCGACGATGGCCTGTGCCTCCTCGTCACTCAGCGCCTTCAGGACTGCCGGGAGCAGCTCCTTGCGCTCATCCCGTACACTTTGCTGGAAGACCTTCCGCAGCTCGACGACCTTCGGGCCAAACTCCTCGCTGCCCTTGGGCGTCTGCTCCAGCTCAGCCAGTATCTTGCGGGTTTGTTTGTTGTCGTTCAGGGCGGCGCTGACGAGGTCCTTGGTCTCCTTGTGCTTGCGGAGGACCGGGAACAGGTGCTCCTCTTCCAGCTGGGCCAGGAGCTCCAGCTCGGTTTTTAGGTCACCCAGGAGACGCTCGCGCGTCTTCACCGCATTGTTCGAGGTGTCGGCGAGGGCCACGAAGAGCTCGTTCGCTTTCGTGGGGCTGGTTTGAATCAACTGCCTGATCGTGGTCATGATTGCCTCATGGGATGTTGGAAACTGTTTTGTCGTCGCGGCTAATTCAGCGATTTTCCTGCTTGGTGGGCTTCGCTTGAACGTTTGCGAGCGGCGCAATTGCAGAAATCATTGGTCCAGCAGCCCTCCATCCCTGCAAGGCAGGAGCCCTGACCTGAGCAGAGGCGACTGCACGCTGCCCGAGGAGACGAAACGGGTGCGGTTGGTTCTCGCTATCCTTCGCGCGGACGGGCGCAGGGTAGCGGGCACCAGCTGGCATGAGGCGACAATGACGTTTGTAAACCCGCTCCCACGATCGCTGCTCGCGTTCCATACCAAGGGGTAACAAGCCTGTGTGACTGGGACGAAGAGGGGAGGCTCATGTGGCCACCCCTCTGGTTTGTTGTTGATCCCGGGCACGCCTGACTTCGCGTGCTGGTCTAGCTTAGCGAACCAGGGTGGGGCTCTGCTGGGCTACGCTGGAGATGGTCTTGCTGGCTTCCTCGACCGCGCGCAGCGAGGTCTCGGCAATGGTACGGCTGTCCTGAACCATGTGCTGCAAGCCGTCCCGAGCCAGTTCGCTTTGGATGGCCGCGAACTCCTGGACCGACTTGGCCTGGGTCAGCTTGTTGAGGCCTTCCAGATTGCGCTGCCACTGCCGCTGGCTCAGCTCGAACCAATGGCGCGAGGTGTCCTGGAAGGCTTGGGTCAGAACCGTGCCGCAGCGCGTAATGGCCTCCACGTTCTGCTTGGACTGGCGGGCCAGCCGCTCGCTATCCTCGCCCGAAAAGCCCAGTGTCCGGGTGAAGCGGTCGGTTGCCTCACGGGCCTGATGCGAGACCGCCTCGATGCCTCTCTCGACGATCCGCTTTGTATTCTCGGCGGCTTGATCGCGTATTTCGGCTATCCTGTTAGCGCCGTCGCGCGTAAGATCAGCGAGCTGCGCGCCCTGCTCGGCGGTCCTGTTGATGCTGTCCTTTGCAGCGTCCGAGATTTTGTTCTCTTGATCACGCTGCGTGCTCTGGGCAGTCGTCTGATTAACAGCCACTTGAATGCTCTCCCGCTATTCTGCTTCTCGTCCGCCGCTTAGATGCAAAACAACAAGGCAACAGAGGCAATACGGCAAAGTAAACATCTCTGCTTCTTGCGTTGCGCCTAAGTCGGCTTGCAGCAACGATATGAATTCATCTCGGGATTTTTCAACCCAGATTAATTTCTTATTTGCCGCGTGAAAAATTACATTGCCGCTGGAACCCGCTGAGTGCGTTGCAAGATGCCTCCGCTAGGAACGGTGCCGTACGGATGAAGCCGAGTGTGTCGCTGCATGCCGAACTCGATGCGAGCGACGACCTGAGGCCGCCGAAGACGCCGTTCTGATCGACTTCCCTCCGAACGGTGTGGCAAGGCTCGCCCCTCAGGAGCTTACGTCCGCGCCAATCAGAAAGCGGGGCATGCTGCAGCCGCATTTTGGAGGTACAAGCCGTCGCATGATTGAGCAGGCTCGTCGCTTCTCTGCACCCTGGCGCATCATCGAGCTTGAGGAGGCATTCCGCATCGAGGACGCAGCCAGTGCGCCGCTGGCCTACGTCTACTTCTCGGATGACACCGAGCGACGGGCGATCACTGGGTACATGTCTCGGGAGGAGGCACAGCGAATCGCTGCGAACATCGCTGCCCTGCCTGACCTCCGAGCAGCACTGCGCGAGAAGGACGAGGCCGCATGAGGCTGGATCTCATACCTTCTCCGGCCGCGCCAGCATGATGGCGGTGCGCACCGCTGTACGACGGGCTGCAAGGCCCGCGTTCATGCGTTTTAGCGTCTTCACAGCAAACGGATGGGCCGCGACGGCAGCAAACAGATCGAGCGAAAATCGTTCACCCAACACGTAGGTCTTCGTGCTTGGATCAGCTAGGACGGCATCCACCGCCGCCGTTATTTCTACTCTGTCAATCGCGCCACTTGTGACAAGGGCGCCGATGGTGGGGGTCTCAGCCATGCCTGTGAGTATGGGAGAACTGACGACAAAGAAAAGGGCGCCGGTACATCCGCAGTCGCCCTTCTCTCTTGTCTGCCATCAGCAGACCCAGTTGCCCACCCCATGGTTAACGCCTCGTCAACACATGAAGCAGACGATCATGGCTGCTGGTGATGACAGAGGCTGCCATGAAGCCACTTCTTCCGAACCGCATCGCAGCGGCCTCGATTGCGGAGGGTGTCGCGACAGACCTCGCTTCCGCGGCAGACCACCTCGCCGAGATGGGGCGAACGGTCGTCGCACAGGCGCTGCTCCAGCAAGCGCGGCGTCACCGCGTGCAGGCCATCCGCTTGCGGGCATTGGCGGCGGCCGAGCATTACGCGACCATCGCGAAGCCGAGGTAGGCAGCCCTGTTCGCACCTATGGCGCCGACGCCTTCGTGATTGCAACCTAGGACGGACTGCTGGCTCATAGCGCCGGTGAGGCTGACGCTTTCTAAGCTGCCCGCGAGGCGCCTCGCGCATTGGGCGTTATGGTGTCATCTGGCCGGCGGGTGCCCCAAGATCCGCTCTGCGATCCAGTCTCGTGCAGCCTCCAAGCTGTCGAAGTGGACCGACAGCACGCCGACCTCGCATGCCCCAAACCCGGCCTCAACACACCATTGGCCCGCCTTTCTGTCTGCGCCGTGCAGCTCCTCGCTCAGGCGCACCAGCACCGCCACAAGCTTGCCGTCCGCAAAGGCGAGACGCCCCTCACAATCTGCGCTCTGGGTCCCGATCTGCACCGACTGCAGCGTGACGTTGACCATTCCGTTCCTCAGGCAGGCGGCTCACGGCCGAGCCCATAGATTCAACCGCTTAACATACAGCAAGTTTCATACGACGAGCGGGGCAGAGTCGCGTGAGTGCGCCCCCTGGTCCTGTCAGGGGCCGAACCCCTCGAAGCACAGGTAGGCCGGGTCGAAGTCACCAAACGCCTTGAGTGCCGGCACATCCGGGATCGTCAGGAGATCGCCGCTCCAGGTGATCAGGCCGCTCGTGCGTAGGCCCTGCACGATGCGGTTGACGTGGACGTGCGAGATGCCCAGCACGTCCGCCACGTCCGGCTGCGAGAGCGGCAACTCGAAGCTGTGCTCGTCCGCCAGCCCGATCACCTGCAGGCAGACCAGCAGCTCGCAGAGGGTGTGGGCGAGGCGCCTGTCGGCCGGGCGCGTGTCGTTGACGATCCACTCGCGGGCCCGGCTCAGTTCGCGCAAGGTGACCCACCAGATCGCGCGGCTGATGCCGGGATGGAGGCCGATCAGCTCCGTCAGCTTGGAGCGGGAGAGGTCCACGACCGAGCAGGGCGTGAGGGCGCCGACCCGCAGATCGCGGCCGAATGCGCCGGCGTCGTGCATGTAGCAGAGGTCGCCCGGCAGGACGAAGGAGACGATGCGGCGGGTGCCGCTTCGGAGGACCTTATAGCGGCAGGCAAAACCGCTCATGACGAGGTAGACGCGATCTGGGATGTCGCCTGTGACGATGTCGTCGCGGGCCGCCACAGCACGGCGGTTGAACGTCAGGGCCTGCAGCTCGGCTTGCTCTTCGTCGGACAATGGGCCCGCACGTTCAAGTTTTCGCAGGAACGGATCCCCAATCACTCGGCTACCCCTGCGCAACTTCAGGCGAAGAGGGACTATAATCGTGCATTGTCAACCGTGTCACAACTCAGATTTATAGGCTTACACAGCCAAGCCAACCTGGAATTGTGTGCGTAATATACCATGAAAGCTTTGGCGGCCAGCCCGCGAGCAGGTGCCCCGCTGGGCACCTCGTTCCAACGGAGCTTGCACTGCCGGACCTCGGCCAGAGCCCAGCGTCGTTCGCCGACTGGGCGTTATAGAGCATCCGTGTGGCCATCGCCTTGGGAGCGGCGGGAGGCCAGAACCTCCAGGATGAGCTGCTGATGCCTGCGGCCCTCCACGAGCGTGCGCCGCATCGTCTGCAACAGGACCTCGGCCAGAGACGTATCCCAGCCTTTCGCGTTCATCTCCTCGATGGCGATCTCCTGATCGGCCACGCGCCTCTTCCAATCAGCGAGATGCCGGGTGGCCTGAACGAGGTGCTCGTACTCGCGCTCCAGCCAGATGAGGTGATCAAGCTCGCGGTCGAGGTTGGCCAGATCCGGGGTCATCGCACGCCTGCCTCCCGGCGCTCCGACCACGCCTGAAAGGACCAGAGCAGGACCGACTGGGTCACCCGCATGCGTGCCGCCTGCCTGCAGGCGCACTCCATGTTCTCGTGCAGCCGCGTCGCCTCGCGGCTGATGGCCAGCGTGAGCAGATCGAGCCGGTTGAACAGCGCCTGCGTCTCCGGCGAGAGCGCGGGTGCCGTCGGCCGCTGCGTTCTCGGCCTCCGGGTCACCCGCTCCAAGAAGGACACCTCCATCAGGAGCTGGTCGGCCCCATCCCGGATCTCGAAGGCGCAGGCGGCCGGGGCATGCCCGTCCCGCACCAGCTCGGCCATCAGGGCCGGGATGGTCTTGCAGACGTCGAGATAGGCCGTCTCCAGGTCCGGGCGGATCATGCCGGTCTCATCGCGCTCCAGACCGGCTGCCGTCCGCAGATGGAAATGGTAGAGCGTCATCGGACCTCCTTGTCCTGTGCTCACGCAGGTTCAGCCAGCTTTGGGGCTGCAGCATTCCGGGTCGACATCGCTCAGGCGTTGCCGCGGCACTATGCGAGATTGGGCCGCTCCGTGCCGTTGGCGTCGAGGTGGCGGCCCTCGCCGTAGAGGTGCAGGTAGTTCACGTTGAACAGCGACACGGCCTGGAGCGCGGCGAGATCCGGGATCGTGAGGTACCGGCCCCTCAGCACGATCAGCCCCGACCCGCGCAGCTCCTGCAGCACCCGGTTGACGTGCACGTTCGAGAGGCCCGTCGCGTCCCCGAACTCGACCTGGGTGATCGGCAGGAGGCAGGAATCGCCCTCGGTCAGCCCCACCGCG
>NZ_JBAWTG010000190.1:0-6401 GCF_037106235.1 Methylobacterium nigriterrae
CGTACGAGAAGGAACTGGGTGTGCTCACAGCGTGGTTCTCGAACGCGGCCTCCGTGATTGTGCGAACAGGCGACAAGGTGCGACCGGGGCAGAAGCAGATCGTCACGGTGCGGCCGGACGATCTAAGTCTTGAAGCAGCCGAGGGTGAGAAGCGCATTCTTGGCTTTAGGACCGGCAGGGCAGAGTTGCCGGAGCCGTTTTTTTACGTCCGGCGCGGCGAAGGCAATTCGGAAGATGGCGCGAGTGAATCGGTCCTGCCTGTCTCGCAGATCCCAGCTCACGGCGGCGAGGATCGCGTCGCGCAATTCCTAAACGAGGCATGACGCCCCTGAAGCGCTGCTAATCCGTCGTTGATCCCGCCTGTCAAGTTGGGCGCGTGCTGGCGGCCTCCTGCAAGCGCGTGCCGTGCGTTGGCATGAAGATGAAGTCGCAGAGCGACCGGGTCGTGAAGGCCCGCGCCATGGTGATGGAATTGCTCGTCACCGATCAGCTGGCCCGCGAGACCTCCCACGATCCGGACTCGCATTTCTAGCATCAGGCCGACCACGTGGAGATCGCCGAGAGCCGCTTCCCGGCCGCCGAGCGCTGGGCGCCCGACGCAGTCCCTGGCCACTCGAGACACGCTGCGGTGCCGTGAGCGTCAAGCTACGCTCCGACTGCGGCGTGCTGGCGGGCACGATCTTCATTCCCTTCTGTTCGGAAGCCGTCGCCAACCTGCTGACCAACCCGGCGCTCGATCCGATGGGTAACATCCGGGAGTTCAAGTTCTGCGCAGCCCGCGTCACGCCGGCGATGCCGGCCAAGATCTCCGCGGAGTAGGCAGCGAACAGCAAGACACGCCAAGGATCGGTGATCCGCGGCGTGCCATCCCCGGCGAGGCGAGATGCCGGTCTCCGGAGTAGCGCAGTTCCCCTCTCGGCCGCACTGGCAGCGCCCCCATGCGCGCCTAAGACCGCCCGCAAAGGCGCTGCTGATATCGGGCCAGTCTCACCCTAACGCGCGTCGCGGGACATGTCGTAGGACACCCCAAGCTGTTCCACCGCTCGGAGTTTGCTCGGGGCAGCCGCTCAGTCGCACTCCGGTGAGGTCTGAAGCGATGCTCCGGCCAAACCGCCGTCGACATCCAGCGGGCCCTGGAAAGAGGGCCTCAGAACAACGTCCTTGAGAACCGTCTCCAGACCACCCCGCTTATTGAGGTCCTTCACGGCACGGACGAGCAGACTAGCTAGGGGCGTCATGGCCCCGCCCTCGGCCCAGAGCAGGCCTACCTGCCGGCTCACCACGGGATTAATGAGTTGAAGCGCTTTCGTGCCGCGGGGCAGCCCAGGCACACGGGTGAAATGCGCCGGGATGATCGTGCACAGGCCGCCGAACTGCACCTGAAACACTAGGTGCATAATGGACTCCGCCTCGACTCGGGCCGCAGGGTGGCAGCCGAGACTCACAAAGATGCTGTCGACAAAGCGGCGCTCGGGCAAAGCTGGCTGCAGCAGCGCGAGTGGCAGCTCGGCCGCTTCCCGCCATGGGATACTGGTCCGGTCAGCAAACTCCGTCACGTCAGGCACCAAAAGACCGAGCTTCTCGGTGCAAACCTTCAAGGTTTTGCAATGCCCGAATTCGGCTGTGTCAAGATGAGCGAAGGCTACGTCGAGGGAAGATTTGTTCAGCCCCAACTTCCCGCCACCGTTGCCGATGGAGCGCACATCCATGATCATGTCTGGGTGCTCTGCGCGAACCCGCTGGAGCAGGGCCGGCAGGACCGGTGACATCGAGGGTGTCACTCCCACTCGAAGGGGTCGAGATTGGGCGCTATATGTAGCAATCTCGTCGTGCATCGCCTTGCAGTCAGCAACCGCCTGGCGGGCCCATTTGACAGTTGTTTTCCCCTCAGGGGTCAGCCCGTGAACACGGCAGCCTCTCCCGCGCAAGAAGATCTGGACGCCGAGCTCGGCCTCCAGGTGCTTGATGCCGACAGAGAGACTCGGTTGAGTGACCTTGCAACGAGTGGCAGCCCGCCCGAAATGCTCCTCCTCGACCACCGCGAGCAGATACTCGAATTGGCGCAAAAACATCGCCGGCCCCGTTTTGCAGGCATGGCGTGGACACGAGTCCGGGACAGCCCTGGCCGGGCGGTAGCAAAGGTGCAGGCAGAGCGGAGGAAGCTAAGCGTGCGGCCCACTCAGGACCGCCCGATAGCCTGAGCGAACCCGGGCCCTACCGAGCTAACAAGATGGCTTCGCCCAGGGGCAATAGCTAATTCAAAATCTTTATCTCACGATAGACCGAACTAAGGCAACTTCAGCGCCGATGGTAAGCCGGGGATCTATTCGGCCGCGGCTAACCCGCACTGAGCTCTGTACCTTGGACGCCGGGAACGAGTGCCTTGCCCCCCAGTTTGGCTTTCTGAGCCCCTTTGTAAGGAAACCGCTATGGCTGAGAAAGACCTCAAGGCTCTGTTCCTGCATCAGCTGAAAGACATCTACTTCGCCGAGAACGCCATCCTCAAGGCCATGCCGAAGATGATGGAGGCTGCGCGTTCCGGCGACCTTAAAGTCGCGCTCGGCGTCCACCAGAAGGAGACCGAGGGGCAAGTGAGGCGCCTTGAAAGGGTGTTCCAGGCTCTTGGCGAGAAGCCCGATGGCGTCGAGTGCAAAGCCATTCAGGGCATCATTGACGAGGGTGAGGAGATGATGGAGGAGTTTGGCGGCGGCAGTGCGGGCGACGCGGGGATCATCGCGGCGGCCCAGGCGGTGGAGCATTATGAGATCACCCGCTACGGCACTCTAATCGCCTGGGCCAAGCAGCTTGGGCAGAGCGAAGCGGAGAGCCTCTTCAAGGAGACGCTCGCCGAGGAGGAGAACACGGACGGAGTCCTGTCAGACCTCGCCGAGGAAGCCATCAATCCGGCAGCAGCTTAGCTGTCTGGACACGAGATCTGATTGGCATCTGCAATCACTTGGAGCGCTCTGGCGACGGTTCGGGCGTCGGAGGGCTAGGATGGCATTCGCGCAGGTCAGCACCAGGTGGGAGCCTCGTCTGCACGCGCTAAAAGGCGGTCAAGTGGGCCGTGCTGAGGTCGCAGGGCACGAGTGCCAAATCTTGGTGACTGTAGACTGTGATGCCAGCACCCGCCTATAGATGCCTTCAATCATGCTGCTGGCCTTCGGGCCATCGGGGCGGGTCACGCGGTCCTTCGCTCCGTGCATGCGGCGCCCGTCCGACGGCAATAGTGAAGCACCGGCCGAGCTCGCTGAGCAGCCTGCAGGATTCGGAGGGCCGGTCTGGTGAACGCCTTCTGCAGGAATGCAACGCTGAACCGTCAGCTCTGCTGCCCTCCAGCGAATTTTGTCGCGCATTCCCGTGCGAACGCGGCGGCTTTCCAGAGGATCTCGCCTCTGTTCGAGCCACTTCACCTCACGCCTGCGACGCCGGGCCTTGCTCAGGCTTCCGGGCCGTCAGCGCCCCGGCCATACCTCCTGTGGATTGCTCGTTGTGCCTTTCGCTCCACTGACCAAGCTTGATCCCAGGTTCCATTGCTATCTACGAGGAATGATTGCAGCTCTCGAGGCCTTGCCGGACCGTTGCCGCCGAGTACCCCTGCGTAGAACCCCGCCGGTATTGTCCCTCGGCAATGTGTCGGCCTCAGGAACGCCTGAGTGCCTTACGACCATCATTCCAGAGAGGAAGCGGCTCATCCCACATGCACCAGCACCAGCACGAACAAGGCGATGAAAACCGTCTCGGCCACCATAAGAGCCATGGCACGATGGCCCACTTTGGCGAGGGCAGCCAGTGAGGTCTTGGCGCCGAGTGCCGCAATCGCAATTACGATACACCACCGAGACAGATCACTGAGTGCGGACTGAACGGCCGGCGGAATGAGGTGAAAGCTGTTAAGCAGCACAATGCCGATGAACGCCAGAAGGAAACCCGGAACGAGCGCCGGGGGCTTTCCGGCCGGCCCAGCCTCAGGCTCGACCTGGCGCGCAAGTACAGAGATGGAGAGAACGGCAGGAACAAGGAGAGCAACACGGAGCAGCTTGATGATCGTGGCCACATCACCCGTTTCGGGCGAGACACTGTAGCCAGCACCAACTACTTGTGCCACATCGTGGATAGTTCCGCCGAGGAACACTCCCGCATCTGCGTGCGAAAAGTGGAACATCCGGCTGACGACCGGGTAGAGCACCATCGCGATGGTGCTCAACGTCGTCACTGCGATGATGGTAAAGACGGTATCGCGTTCGTGCATTTCATGACGCGGTAACACGGCGGCGATTGCCGCGGCTGCAGACGCGCCGCAGATCGCCACTGCACCGGCGGTGAGAACACCAAATTGCGTCTTGAGGCCGAGCAGCCTGGCGGCCACCATGCCAAAGCCAATGGTGAGCGCAACAGCAGCGGCTACGCCAACGAGCGTCGACCAGCCAAGACCCAACACTTGCTCGGCTGTGATCCGAGCGCCCAACGCAGCCACACCTATCCGAAGGATCGAGCGCGATGAAAACGCCACGCCGGGCGCGAGGCGAGACTCAGTCGAGATGAAGTTAAACGCCATCCCCAGGAGAAGCGCGAAGAGAACGGTCGGCCCTCCATAGGCACCCGATACAAAGGTCGCAGCCATGCCAATGGTGATGCTGAAAAGGATCCCCGGAAAATATGCTGAGGCTTTTTGCAGCCCCTTCAGGTTTCTCAGCCCGTTCAAGGCAGAGTGGCGTGCGAGGCTTGACATTGAAGGTTCCTTTCGGCCGAGGCTGAACTAGCAAAAAGTCTCGATAAGTGGCCTCTTTTCTCCAGGTTAATGCTGCACCGGAACCTCAGCGCTTGCGGTAGATTGCTAAATGAGATCACCCCTTATCTGCGAGCAAGTGGGTCCGAAGCGATATAACTTGAATCAAAGTTGCTGAACTTGTGGGAGTGCGAGCTTCAGTAGGCGGCCTGAGAGTCCACACCGGCAATCCATGCCTGCACGGACTTGGCGATGAACTACGGATCGTTGATGGCACAGCGGGTACAGTTGCGCAGCGCACATTGTGTCTATTCTACGCTGGCCGGAGTACTCACGGAACTCAATCAGACCGCTAAGCGAGATTGGTCTGCTTTCGCTGTGCATGCTCGGAGGAACCAGCTTAGTCGTCTTTTTTCGAATATATAACGCCGGACCTGAGCGGCGAAGCCGATCGCCGCTCAGGTATGTGTTGCGCTAGGCCTGTTGTTGCGGTCGCATATCGGACCGATTGATCCCTGCAACGCTCACCGGCTTCTTCATCGCGTCCCGCCTGAAGGGCTCGCCGAGCTCCTGGTTCAGGACGACCTCGATGAAGGTCGTGATCCCGCGTCCCTGGTCCTCGGCGGCGGTCCGCACGGCGGCGGTCAGGTCGTCCTGCGTCTCCACCGTGACGCCCTTGAAGCCGCAGCCTTCCGCGATCTTGGCATAGCTCAGCTTCGGGTCGAGCTCGGTGCCGACGAAGTTGTTGTCGTACCAGAGGGTCGTGTTGCGCTTCTCCGCACCCCATTGGAAGTTGCGGAAGACCACCATGGTGATGGCGGGCCACTGCTCGCGGCCGATCGAGCTCATCTCGTTCATGGAGATCCCGAAGGCGCCGTCGCCCGCGAAGCCGAAGACCGGCACGTCGGGGCAGCCGATCTTGGCTCCGATGATCGAGGGGAAGCCGTAGCCGCACGGTCCGAACATGCCCGGCGCGAGGTATTTCCGGCTCTTCTCGAAGGTCGGGTAGGCGTTGCCGATGGCGCAGTTGTTGCCGATGTCGGTCGAGATGATGGCGTCCTGCGGCAGCCCGGCCTGGATCGCCCGCCAGGCCTGGCGCGGCGACATGCGATCCTTGTCGCGCTCCCGCGCTTCAACGTTCCAGCTTGTTCCCTCATCGTCCTCTTCATGATCGAGGGAAGAGAGCGTCTGCAGCCAAGCGGACTTGGTCCGGTGAATCAGGGCCTTGCGCTCCTCGCGTCCCGGGTTGCCGGCCCCTTCGGCGAGCTGTTCGAGCAATTGGCGGGCGACCTGCTTGGCATCGCCGCAGATGCCGACCGTGATCGTCTTGGTGAGGCCGATGCGGTCGGGGTTGATGTCGACCTGGATGATCTTGGCGTTCTTGGGCCAGTAGTCGATCCCGTAGCCCGGCAGCGTCGAGAACGGGTTGAGGCGGGTGCCGAGCGCCAGCACGACGTCGGCCTGCGCGATCAGCTCCATCGCGGCCTTGGAGCCGTTGTAGCCGAGGGGTCCGACGGCGAGCGGGTGGCTTCCCGGGAAGGCGTCATTGTGCTGGTAGCCGGAGCAGACGGGTGCATCGAGCCGCTCGGCCAGCGCCGCGGATTCCGCGACGGCATCGCCGATGACGACGCCGGCCCCGTTCAGGATCACCGGGAAGCTCGCGTTCGACAAA